>JBBRUH010000093.1:0-14296 GCA_038248005.1 Cytophagales bacterium
GATGAGTGTAGCTTGATTCTGATAGACAGAGATGACAATGTCTTCTTCTTCGGTTTTGACTGATTCTTTCTTGCGTCCAAAATACTCGAAACCTTGATAGTTTTGACCTGTAGTCTTAGGATTTCCGTATTTAATCTGTTGTTTATCAAGAAGCTTAAGAAGTTTTTGAGTTTTTTCAGGATTTTGTTTTCCTTTGATGAGATAGGTTTTATAGATACCAGGAGGGTTAGTACGAGCTTCCTGAAAATAATTCTTAAACTCCTTTAAAATTTTCTCTTTGTTCTGATAGACGACTTCCACTGTGGAGAGAGCCGTAGTAAGGTGATGCGTATATCGGTCTGTAATCGTGAGTGTATCAGAGCCATAACGTGCTATTTGTACTCCTGCACGCCCAGAACCACCTTGCTCATACGTAAAACCAATTGCACCATTAAACATTGGATAAGTATCTCCATAGCTTGGGTAAAATAAGTCATAGACCTCTTGTGTAAAGTAAAGCCAGCCAGCTTTATCAAAATATTTTTTATGATTATCGGCAGTAGTTTGCTGAAACTCTCTTTGCCAAGAAGTTACATCTTCGTGAATCGGACGAGCAGCAGGCCCAAAGAAATAAGGACTTTGATAGCCCATTTCGTGAAAGTCAACGTGGACATGGGGCATCCATTTTTGGTATTGAGCTATTCTGAGTTGGTTTTCTAGCTGTGTCTGCCAAGCCCAGTCACGGTTAAGGTCAAAAAGATAATGATTAAAACGCCCTCCAGGCCAAGGCTCATCGTGTTCACGTGCTTGTGGATTGGCATTGGGCGTAAGAGCCATTTGTTGTTGATACCAATTGACATAACGAGCATATCCATCAGGGTTTACGCAAGGGTCTATTAACATGACTGTTTCTGTGAGCCATTCCTTTATTTCTGGACGACTTTGAGTGGCGAGTTCATACAAAAAAGGCATCGCAGCAGTAGTAGAGGCAGATTCATTGCCGTGGATATTAAAATTAAGCCAAGTAATAGGTATTGGGGCTTCTGTAGGTGTTCCCTCCATAAAACCTGCCATTTTGAGGTTATTGGTGCGTATTTGCTCTGCTTTGGCTATATTATCAGGATGGCTAGCCATCACTAGAAGGAGTGGTCGTCCTTCATTGGTCTGACCATAAGAGGAATATTCTAAATAGGGAGAATTATCACAAAGATATTTGACATAATCTACTACTCTATCATGAAAAGTAAATCTACTTCCATAAGGATACCCTAAAAACTCTTCGGGAGAAAGTAATTTTTGCCCCCAGACTTCTGCATTGCTGAGAAGAATCAATATAAAAAGTAAGCTAAATTTAGCAATCGAACGCATAAATAATATGTTTTGGATTAATATAATCTGCGAATTAAAATAAAAAAAGCGAGATTTTTTTAGAGAGGAGTTATAAGTTATGAAAGATAAGATTTTTGGTTGTATGACAATTTTTGTGGTAAATAGTAAATCTAGCATCTTTAATATATCTAACTTTTTCATTATCAGGTAGATATATTTTTAAAATAACTTTAATTATTCATTCCCCACAAAAATTGTCAGATAACCAAATAAGTTAAATACTTAAGCTTGGTAAAATACTCATTGTCAAGTAAATACAACCCATTACTTAATAACTTATCCCTTCCTAATACGGTTTTTCTCCATAGCGTAAAGTGTGTATTCCATCGTTTAATAAATCTTCAAGTTTCAGTATTTTTTTATCGATTATTTGTTTAATTATATATTTGTCATTAACTTTTTCTTCACCCATACCTTCATTTGTGCTTATTCCTTCAATTATTAAGGTATCTCCTATTACTTTGTATGTGCCGTTGATTACTGGTACAGGTGTAATTTGACGAAATGTATTATCTTCAGAAAAAGTAAACTGGCTCACACTAAACTTGTTTCCCCAACTACCCAAAAGGCGTTGCTCCATTGCTGTATTGCGTACTTCGTCTTTATTAGGAATATCTGTGTTCTCTGTTTCGGGATTGTCAGTTTCATTGGTGTTTTGGTCAGCCTCTTCGCCTGAGCTTATTGTTGTATCTTTGGTACTTGTAGTATCTCCCTCAATATTGGTGGTTTTAGAGGTTTCACCACAGGCATACATTCCAAAGGTGATTATTGTGGCGAATAGTAATTTTGTAAATAGGTCCATTTTTTTTGTTTAAATTTTAATTGAAATTATTATTTTTTAATCAAACGCAAAGGTCTAAGATTTTGATTAGATTTTAGCTTCTTTCTTTACTGTCACGTTTTTAGTTACTGAACTTTATAGAATGTCTTAAATTAGTACATTCTAATTTAACCTTCAACTTTATGATTGATTAAACTTTTCATTAGGTATTTGATGATTGCACTTTTTTCGTAATTACACCTCCCACTGCCGAAAGTCTGAGCGAAGTGGACTTGTGGTAATCCTGTAAATCAGTTTTCAGACTGTACTTAAACTATCCCATACATTCATCTCTTTGCTTATGCTAAGTCAATGGCAGATTTTGTAAATAGCCACGCAGTAAAGTAGCTTCCTACAAAATGACAAAGAGTACTGAGAAGAACGGGATAAGCTACCAAGCAAAATACCCCTAATCTCAAGCCTTAGGTACTATCTTAAACTATCCCAAACATTGATTTCTTTGCCTATGCTATATGCAGTCTGAACACTGCCTGTAAAGAATGCTTCAAGTGCGGCTATAGTCAACACTTAAAGCATTTTCTGTTTTGTAGACTTTCGACATCAGACGATAGTTCCTAAAATAATTTTATTAATAAATCAAGAACTTTTGCTCCGTTTTCTTCTTTTCCATTGAGTATATTGTTAAATACGGTTTTTTCTTCTTCGGATATGTCAGTCTCAAAATCTACTAGGCTACCTACTATTTTCCTAGCTCCCATATGCCAACTAGGAAAAGACTTTTCTTTAATTGACCTATAAGAAATCATCCTGACATTGTGATGCCTACTATCTAATTTTATTTTATCGTACAAACCGATAATTGTTTTGGATTCTCCTTCTACCATCTGAATAAATTTAGAGTCAGAATAAAGTAGAACACCAGTTATTTCTAGTGTAGGGTTGTTTTTTTTACAAGAAGATAGTATATCTTTTATTTCCGTTTGTGTGCAATCAGAATTGCGATCACTCATATAAGCTATTTGAGCTAACATTGAATTATAAATTAAGGTTAATTATTGGTTAAAAGGTACTAGAGCTAAAAATTTCGTTGATATTCACCTTATCTGAAGATAATTTACTAGACAAACCTCTGCTATTTTTGATACCTCACAAAAAGCAAACTATACGAAATATTTTGCCCAAATATAAAATAAAATTCTGATAATGATAGCAAAGGTCTTATAATCTGCCAAAAGATACACTGTTTTTAGACTGAGATTAGTCTGCTGTTGTGGGGGAAGATGGTTAGATAGTCGGGATGACTATTGACTAAAATATTATTTATACCCAAAACTCCTGCTTTGCTTTGGGTATAGAAGTATTTTTTATTGGCAATACTACATTTTAAATTCTCCTACTGCTTTTTCACAACCATTCCAGTTGATTTCAATGTTAGACTCATCATACAATAACTCTTCGGGTGTGAGCAAATCAGGAAATCCTTTCCAGCCAGCAGTGGGGCCATAGAAGTTGCCAGATTCAGCTTGTGAATCCATAGCAGCTCTGATGATGCCTGTTGCTCCATCTTCAGCAGTTTGTGCCTGATTCATAAATTCACTATTGCCATCCATACCACCATCAGCAGAGGTGGTTACTTGTAGATTGGTCAATGCCAACCCAGGATGTGCCAATAAAGGAATCACATTCGTAATGTTGGCTTCTTCTAGTTTCTTTTTTAGTCCGTATGTGAAAGTAGCATTGGCTAATTTGGTTTGGTGATAGCGTGCCCATCTTGGTCCTTGAAAGCTGTTGTTTTCTTCTTCTGTACCATCTCCGCCTAGGTTGCCACCTTTGGCTTCAAAATATTGAGGCTCTAATGGGCCTCCTAAGCGAGCCATTGAGGAGTGATTTACAATTCTCGCTTGCTTGCTTTTCATCAACAAAGGAAATAATTCTTTGGTGAGTAGAAAGTGAGAAATGACATTGGTTTGCATCTGCACATCATAGCCATCTGGAGTAGCATTATCTTGTAGTGCCATTACTCCTGCATTATTGACCAGCACATCAAGTACTTCATATTTAGATGTAACTGATTTTACGGCATTGCGGACGCTTTCAAAGCTTTGCAAATCACAATCAATAGCATCAAATGTACCTTCTGGCACATCTTCTTGTAGTTGTTTGAGGGTTTTCTCAGCTCTTTCACTGCTGCGGTTAAGTAGGATGATTGTGGCACCTTTCTTGGCAGTTTCTCTTGCACACACAAAGCCAGTTCCGCTAGTAGTACCAGTAATGGCTACTATTTTTCCTGTCATGTCTTGTGTGTGGTCTTTAATTACTTTATCAAGTTCTTGTGTTTGTGTTTGATTGCTCATGTTTAGAGATTTTTTAAAGTGTTTAGAAAGATTAATTTATAGTATGATTATATTTCTTGGATTCAACAAATAAAAGCAACTGCTCTTAATGTTTCGCACATTCAAGTTTTGAAAAGAGTAAGCTTTACGAACTACTTTGCCCCAAATATAGAATAAAAATTTGATGATTATAGTATGGTCTTGTAACCTGCCTAAAGACACACTATCTTTAGACTGATAGCCTGCTGTTGTGGGTGAAGATGCTTAGAGTAGAGGAGAAAAGCACCTCCAAAGCTTAAAAATTTGCATAACCCTGATTTTGAGCTTCTTGAAGATTATCTTTCAGCTTAAAATATTTATTACTACTGATTTGAGGATGAAGTGGGTCTAATCTCAACACCTTTATCCTTGTGTACTTTTGCGTTAGTAGTAGTGATTGAAGGCTTTTCAGACTAGATTTAAGAGGTAAATTTATTAGATTATTCTACCATATATTCTAATCAAAGTTACTATATAATTGAAGTTTTTCAAAGTAAGAATGGATATAAGATTATGTGTAGATTTGCAGATGGAAAGGATATTAAACTTAGAAAGATGAAGATAGAACTAATAAAAGGAGACATCACAAAATTGGAGATAGATGCCATTGTAAATGCAGCCAATACCTCTTTGCTAGGAGGTGGAGGTGTAGATGGGGCGATACATAGAGCTGGAGGAAGTAAAATATTAGAAGAATGCCAAGAAATCAGGAATAAACAAGGAGGATGCAAAGTGGGGGAAGCCGTCATCACAAATGCAGGAAATTTGAATGTAAAAAAAGTGATACATACCGTAGGTCCTACTTGGAATGAAGGTAAATCTGAGGAAGAAGAAAAACTAAGAAACTGCTATCTAAATGCACTAAAATTAGCCGAAGAACATCATTTGAAATCTATAGCCTTTCCAAATATTAGTACTGGGATTTATAGATTTCCAAAAGACAAAGCTGCCAAAATAGCTTTGAAAGTAGTCAAAGAGATACAAGATTCTAGCATTGAAAAAATAGTATTTGTCTGTTTTGATGAAGAAAATTATGATATTTATAGGCAAGAATTACCAGAAAACATACAATGATACAAATCACAGCAGAGGTAGCTTTAAAAGCCCTTTTACTCGGCAATCAAGAAGAACTCTATGCCTTAATGCAACGCATCTATGTGCCTGTATATGAGCATCTTTGGTCTGATAAGGGTCAGTGGTATATAGACCAACAGTATAGCTTTGAAAATCTCAAAAAAGAACTAGAAAACCCTCACGCTCTGTATTATTTTGTAATATATCAATCTACCACAATAGGAATTCTCAGAATCATAGAAAATGAACCTTTGATTGATTTTAAAGACAGAAAGGCTTCCAAACTCCATCGGATTTATTTAGATACCGACTTTCAAGGAAAAGGAATTGGAAGAATACTCATAGACTGGACACAAAATAGACAAAGACAACCAAGTGATTCTATTTTATGGTTAGAAGCCATGGATAGCCAACAAGCAGCGATTGATTTTTATGAAAAATTAGGCTTTCAAAAATCAAGTTCTTTTAGGCTAGACTTCACACAAATGCACTCAGATCTCAGAGGATTGAATAGAATGTGGAAAAATATAGAATAAGCAAGGGTTTTTAAGAGGTTTAGAATGCGAACTAGAAAAACTTGTATCTTTACAAGCAGTTAAGATTAGGATAATCAACAATAAAAATATTTTACAAACTCGTCCTAAATACATGACAAAAAACAGGTTTAACTTCTTTAAAACACAGATAGACACATATTCAGCAGATTTATAGGGATTTTTATCCGTAATCTATCTGTTTAATCCGTCAAATCCGTGTTCTAAAAATGTCACGTATTCAGAAACTCATCATTAAAAACAAGAAATAACACATAAAAATGGCAACGTCAAACCGTACTAAAAACATTATTTATTCACTTGCATTGGTAGCTGTGTTTTTGTTAGTGCAGCTTTACAGAAGTTATTATCCACCCCAAGGCATCAAAGAATCTATCAAATTAGAAGAATCTTTGATTCACTTACAAGGTACTACGATGGGGGTAGTGGCTTACAATGTAAAATACATAGACAGTCTCAAACGTGATTTTCAGTCCGAGATAGATACACTTTTGAAGGCATTTAATCAATCTCTTTCTACGTATGTGCCTGATTCAGAGATTTCTAGGTTTAACAGGCAAGACTCTTTAGAGATAAAGTCTCGTTTTTTTTATCCTGTATTAAAGGCAAGCCAAGAAGTCTATCAAAATACAGAAGGAGCTTTTGACCCTACAGTAGCTCCCCTAGTCAATGCTTGGGGTTTTGGTTTTAAGGAAGAAAGCCTTCCCACAGCAGCACGTATAGACTCACTCAAAGCACTGATTGGCTATGACTATATCACCTTTAACAAACAGAAAATCATCAAGAAAAAAAGTAAAGTCATGCTAGATATGAGTGCCGTAGCGAAGGGCTACGCAGTAGATGTAGTAGCAGACTTACTAGCAGAAAAGGGTATTAAAAATTATTTTGTAGAGATAGGAGGGGAGATAGTCTGCAAAGGTAAAAATGAAAGAGATGAACTTTGGACGCTTGGTATCACCAATCCGAGATATAAAGAAGCAGGACAAGCACAAGCATTTAAACTTGTGAAAATAGAAAATAAAGCCATGGCTACTTCTGGTAATTATGAAAATTACCATGTCATAGAAGGTAAAAAATATGCTCACACTATCAACCCTCAGACGGGTTATCCTATTGAACATTCCCTCAAAAGTGCTTCTGTCTTTGCACCAGACTGCATGCGAGCAGATGCTTATGCGACTGCTTTTATGGTATTAGGCTTTGAGAAATCAAAAGAAATCTTAGCAAAAACGCCCAACCTAGATGCTTACCTTATTTATGAAGATGAAAAGGGCAATCTCATAGGTTTTGCTACGGAGGGGATTAAGGCTTTTATAGTGGAGTGATTTTTAGAGGATACAATCAAGGAGTTTGATTATTATAAACTCCTTGATTTAGATTCTATAAAACTCAAAAACTTACCTTCAAAATACTTTAACAGTTTGATAAGATAACAAAACAGCTACCAAATTTAGTTTTGCTAGTAGTTAGATAAAAAACAATATTACCAATGCAAAAAATATATCTTATCCTATTTTTACTGTTACCCTTATCATTGCTTGCCCAGCGACCAGAGCCTAACCAGCAAAAACCAGCTACCCAGATTCCAGGGACATTTAACAACAATGCCCCTAAAGGAAACACCAAAATATCTGGTACTGTAGTGGATGATAGTAGTGGTGAACCCGTAGAATTTGCAAGTGTATCTCTTATCAATAAGAAAGATAATCGCCCTGTGGACGGAACCATCACAAGTGATAAAGGAAAATTTACGCTCAATAATATAGCCGAGGGAAACTATAAATTAGCCGTTACCTTCGTGAGTTATGAAACAATATTCATAGATCCTGTTGATGCCAATGGTAAATCCAATATAGATTTGGGAAATATTAAACTCAAGGCTGATATCAAGATGCTAGAAGAAATCGTAGTGGAAGATAAAAGAGACTTAATAGAAGATAAAATAGACAGAATCGTCTATAATGCAGAGCAGGATTTGACCAATAGTGGTGGAGATGCCTCTGATGTGCTTCGTAAAGTGCCAATGCTTTCCGTAGATTTGGATGGAAACGTGCAAATGCGTGGGAATGGTAATATTCGTGTGTTAATTAATAATAAGCCTTCTTCCATCATGGCTGGAAGTGTGGCAGATGCCTTAAAGCAAATCCCTGCGGATATGATTAAAAGTGTAGAGGTGATTACAAGCCCTTCTGCTAAATATGATGCTGAAGGTACTGCAGGTATCATCAATATCATCACTAAGAAAAATACTATGCAAGGCTTAAGTGGTAATATTAATCTTAATGGAGGCAATAGAGGAAGTAATATCTCAGGTAATCTAAACTATCGTTGGAAAAAATTTGGACTTGCACTTAGCACTAATGGACGAGCGTATTATTCACCTTTTGAGCAAACTACTTTTCGTCAAAACTTTACAGAAAGTGGAAATTTAGTAAGTGAGATAGACCAATTTAACTCAGGAAAATCTTTCGGGATTTTTGGAAATACACAGTTAGGTTTTGACTATGATATCAACCAAACCAATGTAATCACAGGGGGTGTCAGAGTAGGTTATCGTACAAGAGACCAAGGTAACTTATTAGTGTCAAGCTTTAATAATGCTGAAAATAATTCAACAAGTTCATTTATTAGAGATTTTGACAATGGCAATAGCTTTAATACCATAGATGCAAATTTAGATTACATAAAGACCTTCAAAAAGCCTAAGCAAGAACTTAACATTCTGACATTGTATAGCTATGGTTCTGGTTTGCAAGATTTTAATGTAAATCAGTTTAACTCTCAAAACGTGCTTAGTGTCCGTGAAAAAAGCGATAATAACAGTTTTAATGAAGAAATAACTCTTCAGATAGATTATACACATCCTTTCTCTGATCTCTTTCAGTTAGAAACTGGTGCAAAGGGAATTGTGAGAACTGTGGGAAGTGATTTTAAGTTCTTTAATTATAACTTTGACCAACAGGCTTTTACATTAGCTCCAAATCGCTCCAATGAGTTTAATTATGGGCAAGATGTATGGGCGAGTTATGTGAATTTTCGCTATATCACAGCAAGTAAATGGGGCTTTCAGGCAGGTTTGCGTTATGAGGCTACCAATATAGAAGGAAATTTTATTACAGATGAAACTGGATTTACACAAATCTACGACAACTGGATTCCAAGTGTGGTAGTGTCAAGAGACTTTAAAGATGGAAGTAAGATTAAAGTAAGCTATAATAAGCGTATTCAAAGACCTTCTATCTCTTTCTTAAATCCATTCGTGAATTATTCTGATTCTCTTAATATTTCTTTTGGTAATCCTGAGTTACTACCCGAACTTACTAATAGTTATGAGCTTTCTTATAGCATTTTTAAAAGGAAATTTTCTGTTAACAGCTCCCTTTACTGGCAACAGACCAATGATGTGATTACCTCAGTGCAATCCATTGGTGAAAATGGAGTTTCTACTACTACATTTCAAAACATAGCCAGCAATGATAGAATCGGAGTGAGTGTATTTGGATCTTATAACCCAAATAAAAAACTACGCATTAGTGCTAATTTTAATGTCTATTATACTACTTTTAACGCACCTGGATTTGAGAATCCTAACTCAAACTCAGCGTATGATATGAACTTGAATGCTTCTTATGACTTCGGAAAAGGCTGGTCTGCACAGACATTTGGTTTTTTTCGCTCACGTAGTGTAGAGCTTCAAGGTCTGAGAGGTGCGTTTAGTTTTTATACAATGGGAGTCAAAAAAGAAATCTTTAAAGACAAAGGAGCTATCACAGTAGGGATTAATAATCCATTTGCCAATGCTCTAAAGATTCGCTCTAATTTTTCAGATACTACCTTTAGATCAGCAGATGTACGCAGTGTGTTTATTCGCTCATATCGCATAGGCTTTGAATATAAATTTGGAAATAGCAATAGCCGTTCCCGTAGGTCTAAACGTGGAGTAGATAATAATGATACTAAACAACGTGAAAGCAATGAGCAGTAAAGCTCATAGTGAGAGATGAGTCATAAATGATGAGCGATGAGTTTTCTTAGTAAGGTTTTAGTAATCAGTTTTTATAGCAAAATTAAAGTGCAAACTAATTTTAATTACAAATTAATAGATTTTAGTTATTCATGAAAACAAGAAAAGGGTAGTAAGCTCATATTTACTATCCTTTTCTTGTTTTAGATGGACTCGATATGAAATGAATTATTGGAAATATCTCTGTATATTCTATCAGTAAATCTTAAAAATTTCAAACTCTACTCGCCTATTTTTACGGCGTTCTTCTTCAGTTGTAGCATTAAGAATGATAGGCATACGACTTCCATGCCCTATTGAATTTACACGATTAGGCTTAAATCTACCTCTATCCAAAATATATTGCTTGATAGCATCTGCTCTTTCTTGTGAGAGTTGTAAATTGCTAGCATCAGTCCCTTGATTATCAGTATGTCCTGATATTTTAATCCCTAAATTAGGATGGTCTGCTAAAAAATAATCTACTAATTTATCTAAGTCGGGTTTCATCTTATCAGTAATCTTGGAACTAGCTTCATCAAACTCCAAGGCATCAAAGACCCACTTATCAAATTTTATAGGATAAACCTGTATAGTGGTATCGCCTTTAAACAAAAACTCTTCTTCAATTCTTAGAAAATCATCTCCAGTGATGATGATGAGGTAATTTCGATTACGAATAAGGTCAAACCTTGCTGTGCCATTATCCCGAATATATCTAGGAGCTACTTCTACACCCTCATCTAAGTCAATAATGGCTATAAACCCTTTGGAGGGTTCACCAGTAATAGAGTCTGTAATAGCTACTTCGAGTCTATCCACTGCAAGAGGCTGTGCTTCCATCGGCAGTGCAGCTGTATGTAAATTTAGGACATCGACCATTACTGAATCTCGCTTTTGCATATCAAACACCTTAGTCGGGATGGCTTTGGCATAGTATAGGTTTTGAGCCTTGGAGTCAATCGTAAAGTAATACTCATCCGTTCTGTAATTAATCAAAGGACCTGTATTTTTAGGTTCTTTCCAAGTCAGTCCTTCACGGTAAGATTTATAAATATCAAATCCTCCAAAATTAATCAACTGCCCATCAGAACTAAAATAAAGCACATTGAATATTGGATGATAAAAAGGACTTACTTCGTTGCGTCTAGTATTGATGATAGGGCCTATATTCTGTGCAGGAGCCCAGTTCCAGAGCGTATCTACATAGTTATTCTCATATTCTATAATTTTATAATCAAAGCCATTTCTATCTTTGTATTTATAGGTAAAATAAAGGTCAGAACCGCCAAAACCACCCATTCTATCCGAAGCAAAAAACAGTGTATCTTCGGTATGTGATAAGGCAGGCTGTGAATCCCAAGCAATCGTATTGACATTGATACCTAAGTTAGTGCCTTTAGTCCAAGTGCCGTCAGTTTTTCGGCGAGAAACATATAAATCACAGTTGCCTAAGCCGTCAGGGCTATCACATCTTGCAAAAAAGATAGTTTTTCCATCTCTACTAATAGTAGCTGAACCTTCATTGTATGAATCAGTATTGAGCCCTACGAATGGTTTTGCCTGTGTCCAAGGCAAAGTATCTACTATAGAACCCTCATTGGTTTGGCGGATAAAAGTACTATCTGCCTTTCTTGCATAATACAAGCCTTCATCAGAAACGTATTTCATGCCACTAAGGCGTTGCTTTCGCTGAGAAGTAAAAAGTAAAATAAGATCATTTCCGCTGAGCGAAGGCCCATAATCATTGTAGTTTCGAGAGTTTACGGAGTCACCTAAGGCAGTATAAACACTCTCAGGAATTTGCAGTGTATCGATATTAAAGCCAGCATTGCTCATTGTATAATAATACTTAACAGGCAAATAATAATCCTTGTCATTGCGGGTAAGTGAATCATAATAAAGACGATAATTTTTATCATCCCCATATCGGTGGTGTTTTAGTACTAGCTGATACAGCATTCGTGCTTTATTGAGATACTTTAGTTCTTCGGCAAGCTTTCCTAGTCGCCAAATCATGTAATTATCTTTATAAAAATTTTGAGAGCCAAAACGCATCACATACTCGTACATAGCCGTATAGACTGCTTCATAATCTCCTTTTTCAGCAAGCTTGTCAAGTTCTTTTAGTTTAGTCTCATCTCTATAATATAAATACTGATTGACATAAGGGAAATAAAGAATTTTACCATCTTCTCTCCCAAATGTATTGAGATAAGTTACTTCGGGAGGGGAGGGGGGTTGCCCAAAAATATCATGTAAAGTAAGTATAAATAAGACCAAAAACACACAGATGAGTCGGAGGTAGTTTTTCATGAATTAATAATTTTACAAAAAATAAACGCTCATCTTCCAATAAAAATGTAAAGACCTAATAGATTAATTGCTAAATCAATTCTCTAAAATCTAAATTAAATACTTTATTAGAGAGATAGAATGCCCATTTTTTAGAACTGTTTTTAGTGTCATGTTATATGCTTATCTACCTAAAATCATCATTTAATCAATTGTTAGGCAGTTTTTATAACATTGTATATGTTTGTTGTAGTAGTTTAAAATGTTTGCTGTATATTGGCACAGCCCTTGCAAAACTAAGGACACACATACAAAATCCCTTATAAGGGTATGTTAAGTTTATCATTTTGCTAAATTTGTGCCAAATTGACGGGAATATGCTTCCCTTACTTATGAAAAATATAATTAAGACACTTTTTGACTCTGCCATTTTTTCTGACTCTCAAGGAGATAGTATTATAGAGATGATTCCATTAGTCAATCCTGATGAAGACTCCGCCAAAGATTTTAATGTAAATACTGAGAAATTACCGATTCTCCCTGTAAAAAATACCGTACTTTTTCCTGGTGTAGTGATTCCGATTACAGTCAGTCGCAAAAAATCAATTCGCTTAGTAAAAAAAGCCTACAAAGGAGACCGTATTATAGGCGTACTTGCTCAGGAAAATGGGCAAATAGAAGAACCTACCTCAGCCGACTTATACAAAACAGGTACATTGGCGACTATTCTTAAAATGCTTGTGTTACCCGATGGCAATACTACCATCATTATACAAGGTAAAATGAGATTCGAAGTAGAGGAATTTATCAGTGAAGAACCTTATATCTCTGCCAACATTAAACCTTTGACAGAAAACTTCCCTTCTACACAAAAGAAAGAAACAAAAGCCTTCATAGCCTCTCTTAAAGAAGCTGCTACTCGCATTCTGCAGCTTAACCCTGAGATACCCCAAGAAGCTCAGATAGCACTCGATAACATTAGCAATGCCTCTTTTTTGACGCATTTCTTATCTTCTAATATTAATGCCGAAGTAGCTGACAAGCAAAAAATACTAGAAACTCAAGATGGCTTACAGAGAGCTACACTATTGCTAGAGTATATGCACAAAGATATTCAGTTGCTAGAGCTTAAGTACGAAATCCAAAGCAAAGTACACTCTGATATAGACCAGCAACAGCGTGATTATTATCTTAGACAGCAAATCAAAGTATTGCAAGATGAACTCGGCTATGAGACAAGCGAGCAGGAAATGGATAATTTTAGGAGTAGAGGTCTTAAGAAAAAATGGAGCGAAGAAATCAAAGTTTATTTTTTTAAAGAACTAGAAAAAGTAAGAAGGATGAATCCTGCGGCTGCTGAATATCCCGTAGCGATGAATTATCTTGAGTTACTGATAGAATTACCTTGGGGAGAATATACCGAAGACTCATTAGACCTCAATAAAGCCCGTAAAATCTTAGATAAAGATCACTACGGGCTTGAAAAAGTAAAAGAACGAATTTTAGAATACCTTGCAGTTCTTAAGCTCAAAAAAGACATGAAAAGTCCGATTTTGTGCTTATATGGCCCTCCTGGCGTAGGCAAAACCTCACTTGGTAAATCTATAGCCAAATCACTTAACCGTAAATATGCCCGAATCGCACTGGGAGGATTGCATGATGAAGCTGAAATTAGAGGTCACCGTCGTACTTATGTAGGAGCGATGCCAGGTAAGATTATACAAAACATCAAAAAAGTACAGTCATCCAATCCTGTTTTTATTTTGGATGAAATAGACAAGGTTTCTTCTAACATGCGTGGTGATCCTGCTTCTGCACTTTTAGAGGTATTAGATCCAGAGCAAAATAA
>JBBRUH010000094.1:0-14258 GCA_038248005.1 Cytophagales bacterium
AAGGCTGATTATTGGCATCTGGGAAGCTACCATTTTCTAAGTAATTATTTAGTCCTAAATCTATACCCCAAAACTGCTGAAAACGAGGGCGTTTATAAACTCTTTTGATGGTGTCTGACCTGGTTCTAGTCTTTGTGATACTACTGGTTTCACTAATCATTATCATTTCGTCTTCTTCAAAGTTAAGTTCATATTCATAAGTCTTTACTTTGCTTTCTTTGTTGGCAGTACTTGTATCTAATCCAGCGGTTACATCACGTATGATTTGGTTAATATCTAGCTGACGAAGTCTAGCCAATGAAGCACGGTCTTGGGCATAAATTACAATCTTGGTTTTGCTATTGAGCTCTACTGTGATGGTGTCTTGGGCTTTGGATTGAGCAGGCAGCAGACACAAGATGCCTAGAAGTATTAAAAGTAAATTAATTTTTTTCATCTTTTTATTGGTTATATGGTTTGGTTATTTTAATTAATTATTTTTTTCCGATAGAAGCCCAGAGGCGTTCATTTTCTACATCAAGGCTATCATTGGAATTTTCACCTTCTTTAAAATCTTTGATGGCATTGAGTACTTTCCCGATTTTACTTTTAGGTTTTTTGGTGTTTTTATTACTTGCTACTTGCGTATTCGGTGCTGCTGTTTCTTTAGAAAGACTGACCCTGACGACTATTCTAAATACCTCATTTTCTTTGTCATCATTCTGTGTGTTCGTATTATTTGCCAGCACAGTTTTATCCTCTTGCTTAGGTAATAAAGGAGCGATTTCGTCTAGTTCTTTGAGTTTTTCCTTTTGATTTGTTTTTTTAAACTCTTTCTTTTCTGATGATTTTTTCTTTCCTTGATTATTCTTTTCATTAGGAAGTTTATTATCCAACATCAATTCTGATTCGTTTTCCTGCTGTTGTTGGCTTTTTAAGCTCTCTTCCTGTACCATCTGAGGCGTGTTATTTTCCTCTCCGAGTGGTAGGTCTTGTAGCTTTTGCTTTTTGATTCCTTTAAGTGAATCTTCTTGAGTATCAGCTACATTATTGCCTCCTTGTATTCCATTCGGGTTTTGAAGCCAATAGCTTCCTACGGTCAGTGCTAGAAATAAAGCGGCTGCTACTGACATAATCCACATTAAGGGGATTTTGCGAGTTCCTCCTTTCTCCTCTCCGAGTGCTGCTGAGAGTTTATCCCAAGCTTCTGCACGAGGGCTTTGGCTATGAGCCTGAAGTTTTTGTTTAAATAATTTATCTATATTTTTATCAGCCATGTTTTATTTTATTTAACTTTTGTTGGTGATTTTCCACCATTTTTTGAAGTAAAGCCCTTGCCCTTGATAGTTGGGATTTAGAGGTGCTTTCTGTAATATTTAGTTGTTCTGCTATTTCTTTGTGCGAAAAACCTTCAATCGCATACAAGTTAAAGACAGTACGGTATCCTTGGGGGAGTGTCTGTACAAACGCTAAGAGTTCATCTGCTTGTGCTTCTTGCTCATATTGATTAAATTCTAAGGCATCTTTGACATCTTCTATATCTGAGTGAGCATAGAGCCATCGTCGTTTTCTCAGATAATTGAGACATTCATTGACCATAATCCTTCTGATCCATCCCTCAAAACTTCCCTCTGATTTGAATTGGTCTATTTTTTGAAATATTTTCAAAAAACCACCAATCATTAAATCTTCTGCCTCTAACTCTTCTGGTACATATCGCAAACAAATAGCAAGCATCTTAGGAGAAAACCGCTCATAAACGACTTTTTGTCCCTTTGGGCTTTGCTTTTGGCACTGTTTGACCAGCATATCTTCTGAGTAGAGTTTGGACATATCTTAATTTAAAAATTGAAGACTTTTATTTTATTGTTCTTTCTGTGTCTGTTCACTAGGTAGAGGTAGATACTTGAGCAAAGGTTGCTTCAGGGCGAAATATTTTTTATACACGAGATTTATCTCCCAGAACATTTCCGTAAAAAAAGACTATTTTGCACTTGAATAGAGTTTATAAATAATGATTAGAGAATAAAGTACTCACTTAATTTAAGTAAAATTCTCATTATCAGGCTTTTACAGATTAGTAGCCAATAATTTATAACTAATCTCTTACTAAGCCGAAATGATATACCGAAATGACACCTTCTAAAAAAGTTACAAACTTAGCTATATTTGCCTCAGGTTCAGGAAGTAATGCCCAAAGAATAGTAGAGTACTTTAAAGAAAACTTGGACATCAATATTCAACTTATCCTCACCAATAACCCAGAAGCAGGCGTTTTGGAGAGGGCTGAAAATCTAGGAATCCCAAGTCATGTGTTTAAAAGAGAAGACTTTTATCAAAGTGAAAATATATTAAACCTTCTTAAAGCCCAAAAAATTGATTGGGTGATTTTAGCAGGGTTTTTATGGCTTGTGCCTTCCAATCTTTTAGAAACTTATCCACAAAAAGTAATTAATTTACATCCTGCTTTGTTACCTAAGTTCGGTGGGAAAGGAATGTATGGTATGAATGTGCATCGTGCAGTGATAGAAGCAAAAGAACAGGAAACAGGCATCACTATTCACTATGCCAATGAAAAATTTGATGAAGGTAAAATTATCTTCCAAGCCAAGTGCCAAGTAGAGGGAAATGATACTCCTGAAACGGTTGCTGAAAAAATCCACGGACTTGAGTACCAACATTTTCCAAAAGTTATCGCAGAATTGCTTGAAAACCAATGAAATTTTATACTTTTGTGGCGTTATATAAAACAGAAAACAAAAAGTTTCGTAAAAGTCTTGAAAAAAATCACCTCCGCCCTCATTTCAGTATATCACAAGGAAAATTTAGACCCTATCCTTGACCTACTCCAAGCTTATGGAGTACAAATCTACTCTACAGGTGGCACACAATCCTTCTTAGAGTCAAAAGGCATTTCTGTTATTTCTGTTGAGTCACTTACTGGTTATCCTTCTATACTTGGTGGGCGAGTAAAAACGCTTCACCCCAAAGTATTCGGAGGAATCTTAGCGAGGTCTAGTAGTGAAGAAGACCAAGTGCAGCTCGATCAGTTTGAGATTCCTTCTTTTGATTTGGTGATTGTAGATTTATATCCTTTTGAAGCTACAGTAGCTGCAGGTGGAACTCCCGAAGAAATCATAGAAAAAATAGATATTGGTGGAATCTCACTCATTAGAGCGGCTGCCAAAAACTATCAAGATATTATCGTTATAGCCTCTCAGTCTCAGTATATTCAGTTTGCTGAAATGCTTTCTAACGGAAAAGGGAGCATCTCCCTACAGCAAAGACAGGCACTTGCTACTCAAGCTTTTCAGATAAGCTCTCATTATGATACGGCTATCTTTCATTATTTTAATAAGATTACAGAAGTTAGCAATGTTTTCAAGCAAAGCTTCCAAGAGGGACGTGGATTGCGTTATGGAGAGAATCCACACCAAAAAGGATTTTACTATGGAGATTTAGAGGCTCTGTTTGAGCAATTACACGGCAAAGAACTTTCATTTAACAACTTGGTAGATGTAGATGGAGCAGTATCTCTATTAGAAGAGTTTTCAGAAACTGCGTTTGCCATTATCAAACATACCAATGCCTGTGGAATGGCAACAGGCAATACCCCAAAAGAAGCTTATCTTAAAGCACTGTCAGGAGATCCAATCTCTGCTTTTGGAGGGGTAATTGCAACTAACAGAACTGTGGATTTAGAAACTGCACAAGAACTTGACAAACTCTTTTTTGAAATATTGATTGCTCCTGATTTTAATCCAGAGGCATTGGCATTGCTCAAAGGAAAGAAAAACCGTATTTTGCTAACCCAAAAACAGTCTCTTTCTTCACAACCTCAGTTTAAGACTATTTTGAATGGAGTGATCTGGCAAGACCAAGATTATAAAACAGAAACTGAAGCAGATTTACAGACGGCAACGAAGCGTAGCCCAAGCGAAGAAGAAGTAAAAGCTCTTTTGTTTGCTAACAAAATCTGTAAGCATACCAAATCTAATACGATTGTATTGGCAAACCAAAATCAACTCTTGGCAAGTGGCGTAGGGCAGACCTCTCGAGTGGATGCCCTGAAGCAAGCTATTCTCAAAGCTCAGACATTTGGCTTTGAACTCAAAGGAGCTGTCATGGCTTCGGATGCGTTTTTCCCTTTTCCTGATTGTGTAGAAATAGCCCATGAAGTGGGCATTACTGCAGTTATTCAGCCAGGAGGGTCTATTAGAGACCAAGATTCTATAGAGTTTTGTAATCAAAACTCTATGGCAATGGTCACTACGGGTGTTAGACACTTTAAGCACTGACATTGATTTTAATTTATTTAATTTATTAGTTTTGAAATTTTTACGTTCAATTATGGGATTCAGAGATTTTTTTACAGGAGATATTGCTATTGACCTCGGTACGGCAAATACGCTCATCATTTACAAAGATAAAATCGTGGTAGATGAGCCTTCCATTATTGCGCTTGATCGCAAGACAGATAAAGTGATTGCAATAGGCAAGCAAGCCATGCAAATGCACGAAAAAACCCACGACAATATTCGCACTATTCGTCCCCTTAAGGATGGTGTAATCGCCGACTTTACAGCAGCAGAGCAGATGATTAAAGGAATGATTAAGCTTATCAATACAGGCAATCGTTTTTTTACTCCTTCTTATCGCATGGTCATTTGTATCCCTTCAGGTATCACAGAAGTAGAAAAGCGTGCTGTAAAAGAAGCTGCTGAGCACACTGGTGCAAGAGAGGTTTTTATGATTCATGAGCCTATTGCTGCTGCTATAGGTATTGGGATTAATATTGAAGAGCCTGTTGGTTCTATGGTAGTAGATATCGGTGGTGGTACTACAGAGATAGCAGTCATTGCTCTTTCAGGGATTGTCTGTGAGCAATCTATTAAAGTAGCAGGAGATGTCTTTACTCGTGATATTTTAGATTACATGCGTCGTCAGCACAATCTTTTGATAGGTGAGCGTTCGGCAGAGCAAGTCAAAATAGAAGTAGGAGCAGCCATGTCAGAGCTAGATAATCCACCCGAAGATTATGAAGTACGTGGCCGTGATTTGATGACAGGGATTCCTAAAACCATCAAAGTAAGCTATTCTGAAATTGCTTTTTGCTTAGATAAATCTATCTCAAAAGTAGAAGATGGCGTGCTTAAAACACTTGAAATGGCTCCTCCTGAGCTTTCAGCTGATATTTATAGTAGTGGTATTTACCTAACAGGAGGTGGTGCATTGCTTAAAGGTTTAGATAAACGTCTAGCATTAAAAACAAAACTACCTCTTCATATTGCAGAAGATCCACTGCGCGCCGTAGTAAGAGGCACAGGAATAGCCCTACGTAATTTAGAGGCATTTAGATCTGTATTGATGGAATAAGGAAGAGATTGATTATAAGTTGCTGACAATGAGTGGATTATTTTGATTCATTATTTGGCAGATGTTATAAATTTAATAATCCTGTAGTCAAAGACATAAAATATATTTCACACAAAAAATTAACTCCTTTGCAGGGGTTAATTTTTTTTAATAAGGAGTAAGCCATTATATGCGTTCTCTTTTTTTATTATTTAAAAGATTTCAAGTTCTTCTCCTCTTCTTATTTTTAGAAGGGGTCAGTCTTGCTTTGATATTTCAGCATAATCACTACCAGAATGCTGTTTTTTATAACTCTGCCAATAAATATGCGGGTTCTGTGCTGAATGTTACTTCTTCGGTGGAAGGCTATTTTAATCTAAACAGTGTTAATAAAAGACTTACCCAAGAAAATCAGAAATTACACGCTGAAATAGAGCAGCTTCGCCAACTCTCTTACCACAAAAATCACAAAGTTAATTTAGATTCATCATTGTTGCGTCAATATGAGTTTACGGTTGCCAGAGTAGTCAATAACACTACACATCGCAGCAAAAATTATATTACTATCAATAAAGGACTTAAAGATGGACTTAGACCTGGCATGGGAGTCATTGGGCCGAATGGTATCATCGGAAAAATAAGGCATTGCTCAAAAAACTATTCTTCTATCATTTCATTGCTACATTCTGACCTTATAGTTTCGGCAGTCATTAAAAAAAATGATGCTATAGGAAGAATTAAATGGGAGGGAGGTTCTTATAGAACTGCCAAGCTTTTAGAAATTTCTAATCATCTCAAGATTGTAAAAGGAGATACGGTGCTTACTTCGGGCTACAACAAAACTTTTCCGCCTGGTACAATGATTGGGACTATTCAAAAACTCACTACCAAATCTCAGACTTATTATGATATTGATGTATTGCTTAGTACTTCTTTCAATCAATTGACTTATGTATATGTTGTAACAAATGAACTGCAAATAGAACAAGAAGCCATCGAAACTGATAGTTTGACATTAAATCCATGAACCAACAAGTTACTTTTATTAATTATGCCTTGTCATTCATTGTTCATTTAGTTGTACAAATCTTATTTGTGCATAATCTTGAACTTTTTGGGCTTGCCTTTTGCTTTCTATATATAAATTTCATTTTAATTTTACCATTACACACCAATCGCAACGTTTTGTTAGTGAGTGCTTTTGGTTTAGGTTTCTTGATGGACGGTTTTTATGATACATTGGGGATTCATGCTTTTGCAAGTGTATTGATTGCTTACTTACGACCTTTTCTGATTAGCTCCATAGGT
Organism: Cytophagales bacterium; assembly: GCA_038248005.1. Taxonomy (GTDB): domain Bacteria; phylum Bacteroidota; class Bacteroidia; order Cytophagales; family Microscillaceae; genus JAABSX01. The sequence continues at coordinate 6,643 of JBBRUH010000094.1, forward strand.
TCTAAAGTAGAAATCACCGAACTCAATATTCAGAACACTGGGCTGTATTGGTTTATGACTTATAGTTTCATATTGATTTTTATACATCATTTGACTATTTTCTTTTTCCAACAGTTTAATGTGAAGATGTTTTTGGATACGCTCATTCGTGTCATCTCAAGTAGTTTATTTACTTTGTTGGCAGTTATATTGATACAATATTTATTTTATTCTAATACTAAAAATGCAAGATAATCGCAAGTGGGTCATCATTGGTTTATTCAGCTTGATTGGCGTTATTTTTCTAGTCAAGCTATTCATGATTCAGGTCATGAGTGATGATTTTAGACGCAAGGCAGAAGCTATTTCCATTAAATCTATTGTGGATTATCCACATAGAGGAATTATCTTAGACCGAAATGGCAAAGAACTCGTGGTTAATGCACCTGTCTATGACTTGATGGTGATACCCAAACAGGTACAGATGAAAGACACCCTTGCTTTTTGTGAGACCATTGGAATAAGCATAGACGATTTTAGAAAAAGTTGGAAAAAAGCTTGTGATTTTGCCTTAGAAAGACCTTCTATATTTTTGAAGCAAATCTCAAGAGATAACCTGCACAACTTCCAAGATCAACTCTCCGATTACCCTGGATTTTATATAAATGCCCGCACAGTACGTAATTACCCACATGAAAATGCAGCTCATGTTCTTGGATATATTGGCGAAATAGATGAAAGAGGACTTGAAAGAGATGCCACTGGATATTATAAAGCAGGGGATTATATAGGAATCAGTGGCGTAGAAGCAGCGTATGAAAAAGAACTAAGAGGGCAAAAAGGCGTGCGTCATGTTTGGGTAGATAACTGGGGGCGAGAAAAAGGCTCATTTAAAGATGGAGAGTTTGATACGCTTGCCGTAGCTGGTAAAAATCTTATCTCGAGTATAGACTTAGACCTGCAAAAATTTGCTGAAGAACTGATGGTCAATAAAAAGGGAGCAGTGGTAGCCATAGAACCCTCAACGGGTGAAATTTTGGCAATGGTGGCAGCACCTACTTATGACCCTAATTTACTTACAGGTAAAGAAGCCTCTGGAAACTTTGGAAAACTATTGCTTGATGAAAATAAACCACTTTTTAACCGTGCAGTGAGGGCAGCATATCCTCCTGGCTCTACTTTTAAGACTGTGCAGGCTTTGATAGGAATGCAAGAAAATGTAATCAATTCTCAAACTGTTTTTCCTTGCAATAAAGGACTTGTGAAATGTCACTTTCACCCTACTACAGATTTACAACGTTCTATTCAGCACTCTTGTAACCCTTATTATTATCAAGTATTTCGCAGGATTATTTATCAGAATAAGCTTACTCAGCACGATAGTACTTTTAGTGTAGGTAAAGACCTAGACTACAGAGAAGGTTTTACTATTTGGAAAAAATACCTAGACGCTTTTAATCTTGGTCGAAAAATAAATGTTGATTTAGTCAGTGAAGTTCCTGCCTCTATCCCTGGCTTATCGCTCTATGATGATAGGTATGGAAAAGGAAATTGGAAATTTTCAAATATTTATTCGCTAGGTATTGGTCAAGGAGAAGTACTCACCACTCCTCTACAACTTGCCAATGTAGCAGCTACCTTAGCCAATAGAGGTTATTATTATACCCCTCATTTGGTGAAAAGCATTGGAAATGAAAAAAGTATTCACCCAGAATTTACTACAAAACATACTGTACCCATTAATACCGAATATTTTGAGATTATCGTGGCAGGTATGAGAGATGCTTACAGAGCAGGTACGGTAGCTTCTTACGCAATCAATCCTGATTTAGAGATTTGTGGTAAAACGGGGACTGCCCAAAATCCTCATGGGGAAGACCATTCAGTTTTTATAGCTTTTGCTCCCAAAGATAATCCTAAAATTGCGATAGCAGTTTATGTAGAAAATGCAGGGTTTGGGGGAGTATGGGCTGCTCCTGTAGCTGCACTTGCTATTGAGAAATACCTCAAAGGGAAAACCTCTAAAAGACTTGAATGGACAAAAGATTATGTCATCAAAAAAAGATTTATTTTAGAGCCTCAGCCAGAGCCTACAGATTCAAGCGAAGTACCTGAAAAACCTGCCCCTGCTCCTAAGAAAGTAGATACCGTCAGAATAGCATTAAAAGAAGATAAACCGAACCAAAGAAGTGAAAAATAATCGTCATAAAAGTAGTATAGGAGAAGGAGTAGATGGATTGACTATTCTGATTTACTTTGCCTTACTAGCAGTAGGCTGGGTAAGTATCTTTGCTGCTGTTTATGATCCAGCACAACCGTGGTTTTCGTTTTCACTCAACTATACCAAGCAACTCATCTGGATAGGCACAGCCCTTGTTATTATTGTTTTGATTCTTAGCTTTGATTACCGTAACTATGAAACCTTTGCCTACATTGGCTATGGTCTGATGCTTTTTTTGCTTTTGATAGTGATGTTTGTGGGCAAAGAAATCAATGGAGCTAGGTCTTGGCTAGATTTCGGACCTATCCGCCTTCAGCCCTCTGAGTTTGCTAAGTTTATCACGGCATTGGCATTGGCTAAATTCTTAGTAAGTTCCGAGGCAAAGACAGAAAGTTTACGCACCAAAATTATAGCAGGAGTTATTTTATTCTTACCAGTAGCTTTTATTATATTACAGAATGATACAGGTTCGGCTTTAGTTTTTAGTGTATTTGTGTTTGTACTTTATAGAGAAAAAATCTTACCTGAATGGATTCTCTTCGGAGGAGTAATGATGGCGATTTTATTTGTAGTAGGATTGGCACTAAAGCCACAGAGTCTCTTTTACTTTTTGGTGATACCTATTTTGACTATTGCTGTGCTAATTATTCTTTACATCAAAGAAAAAAAGCCTTCAATCATTGTGTTTATCTTAAGTGTTTCTGTAGCTCTGATTATTTATGTCTATAGTACCAAATATATCTTTGAGCAATTCTTAGCACCTCACCAGCAAGAACGAATTTTGGTCTTGCTCAATGATGATATAGACCCACAAGGAAGAGGGACACGTTACAATCTTTTTCACTCTAAGGTAGCTATTGGTTCTGGTGGGCTATGGGGAAAAGGCTTTTTGAATGGCACACAAACTAAGCTAAATTATGTGCCTGAGCAAAGTACTGACTTCATTTTTTGTACAGTAGGAGAGGAGTATGGCTGGCTGGGAAGTTTGTTGGTCATTGGGTTGTATTTATTTCTAATGATACGCCTCATCTTATTGGCAGAGCGTCAAAGAGATAAATTTGTAAGGATTTACGGTTATTCAGTCGCTTCTATTCTGTTTTTCCACTTTGCTATCAATATTGCTATGACCATTGGGCTGTTTCCCGTGGTAGGGATTCCACTGCCTTTTCTGAGTTATGGAGGTTCTTCACTGTGGTCATTTACGATTCTGTTATTTATTTTTATCAAACTAGATGCTCATCGAGAGCAACAAATGGAAAGAAAGTAGATTTTTCTTTTTAAACCCTGAAAGCTTTTGCTATTGCAGGAGGGAAGAAAGCCTTCATGCACCTTCATCTCTTGATGGTTCAGACTCTTTAAACCATTCAGGAATGAAAGCTTTTGCTATTGCAGGAGGGAAGAAAGTCTTCATGCACCTTCATCTCTTAATGGTTCAGACTCTTTAAACCATTCAGGAATGAAAGCTTTTGACTCTGAATCATCTTTCATTCAAAAATCTCAAAATACATCTATTAACAAAGGATAAAACGGGATTGCTTTTTTTACCCAAATCTTATTTTTTATTGCCTATAAATTCAATCTAAATATACTTTGATGTTATTTTTGTCAAAAAATAGCATTTTTGTACACACATAAGACTAGTCTTACAAATGAAATATTATTTGGCTGTAAAGATTATTTTTTATTTATAGCCTTCTATTAGCTCGTTTGGCTACTTTTTTTTCTTAGTTAAAGAGAGTTTATCAGCTAGAATGTGATAATGCTATCAAAATATACAATTTTGATAGTGGACTTACTTAGGTTTCAAATGCACTTCTAACCAAAAAAAAAGAACCACGTCTAAATTATCAAACAAACCAAAATTAGAAAAAATATTTCAACAAACATATTTATGAAAAACTTACTAAAAAACACATTTTTATTAATTGGAATCATTATGGTTTTTTTGGGTAATGCCATCTCTCTGAAACTATCAGCACAAAATTCAACAACTGCTGAAGAAATCATTCAAAATTCATTTGCCAAAATCTCCGAAAACTACGCAAATGAAAGTCAAACTTTAAATTTCTTTTATCGTGAAACTATCCAAGAAGATAATAAGTATGCTCAACTTTCTGAGGTTACTGGTAATCTTAAATACAGTGCATATCATTTACCGCTTCAAACTACACAAGCGATGCACGCTTATCAAGTAGGAGATTTTTATAATACTAATTTTATCGGTAGTCGTTGGTATAATACCCTTACTCAACCCGAAGATCAAGCATTAGTACAGGCTTCACGTCAAAGTCAGACTTTATTTAAACACAATATTGGTCAGGAAATAACAGGCGGACCACTAGGGCTTACTGCTTATGACAAGGTAAAGTACCCTTCACTTTTCTTTACTGCTTCTAATCGTAATACGAAAACTACCGAACTTAACAAGGATTATCAATTTGAATTGAAAGGTCAAAAAACTTTTCAAGGATACCAAGTATATGAGATTGCTTTTAAACCCGCAAAAATTAATAAAAATCAAGTAGGCTTTCAAGGTGTGATTTATGTAGAGCAGAATAGCTTAGCCCTAGTACGTTTTGAATATGCACAAGTAGTTACTCAAAACTTGAATATTTACCGTGCAGATAAAGAAGAATTTGTTCACCCTAAACACCAAGTAGTTTTAGAGTATGCTCAAACGAATAATAAATGGAATCTTTCTCATATCGAGGTGATAGATGAAGTAATATGGCAAAACACTAAAACCAAGCAGATGATTGCTAACTACACTACTACTTCTGAACTTTGGATTCAAGACATCACAAGTGAAGAAACCGTTTATTTCTCTGATAGTAAACTACTTCCCAATACTTTACAAAGTAGCTTACGCAATGTACAAGATACTTACAAAGTTGAGTTTTGGAATTGGCTCGAATCTTCTGAAAAATATCCTAAATTAGAAGAAAATATTCGTAAAGATTTAGAAAATAATATAGCATTAGAAATTCAATTCAAATCTACTCCTGAAACTTGGACAACTGCGGGACTCAGCACAAAATAAAATATTTCATAAGTACTCATAAAATAATAATGTGTTTGTTTGGTATTTTTTGAATAAACCCTTGCCAACTTGGTAGGGGTTTTTTTGTGGAGTATTTGAGAAATAAGTGATGAGTTGTGTTAGTAAGATGTTGATAATCAGTTTTTATAAGAATATTAAAGTACAAACTAATTTTGACCATCTATTTAAAACCTAGATTTATACGCTAAAAAATATTTCAAAAGTAAGTGCTATTTAAAAACAACTAACTTCTTCGGAAAGGGTAAATATACCTTATCTATCAACTCTTGATATTCTTTAGAAGCTTCACTCATAAAAGTAAGCCCACCACCACTTTTAAAATATAATTCATTGCCTTGTTGCTCTATAAACCTAATCATGACACCTGAGTCTAGGTCTTGCCCATCAAAATAGCCTGTGATGCCTGTGTAATAGCCTCGCTCATAGTTTTCAGCATGTGAGATGATTTCTAATGTTTTAGGCTTTGGTGCACCTGAGATAGAACCCGCTGGAAGAAGCTGGGCTAGTATATCTCCGAGGTAGTTTAGATAATCTGGGGCTAATTCTCCTTTAATTTCTGAGCTCACTTGCCAAAGGTCTTTTTCAGAAGTGATGAGTCGGTCTAAATATCTAAAACGCTGTACATACACCTTCTTAGACACACGGCTAAGATCATTTCTAAGTAAATCTACAATGGTATGATGCTCTGCTTTTTCTTTGGGGTCAGCCAAAAGCTGTGCCTGAGATTCGGGCAACTGAGCTTCTATAGTGCCTTTCATAGGATAAGTAAAAATCTGCCCTTGTTTGATTTGGATAAATATCTCTGGTGAAAAACAGGTGAATTTATTTTTGAAAAAAAGACGATATTTGGCTTTACTCCGCAAAAAAATATTCCATAAACTAAGATTAGATTTTATCAAAGTAGGGGCTGATAGATTAATTAAATAAGTATCTCCACGCTTGATATGATACTGCACTTGCTCAAAAGCTTCTTGATAAGCTTCAAAAGAAACAGGAAACTTCTGAAACAAAACCTCCTGCTCTGTATTTATATGAGGGTTATTTGTGATAAAATCATCTTCATAATTTGTATTACCTTGATAGTCAAAAAATATATTTTCACCTTTGAGTTCGTTTGTGTCTAATACATACGCATCTTGACCCAAGAAATCAATCATAAACCAAAAAGGGATTTTATGACGACCTAAGTGGTTTATTTTGTGGCGAATTTTAGCAGATAATGTAAACATATATTTCAAAAAAATTAAATTCCCTCTTGGGTAAATGTATGAAAGTATTGCTTTTAGATAATTATGATTCCTTCACTTATAATCTAGCACAACTGATAGAAGAAGCAAATATCCCTGATTTAACACTTGATATTATTTATAATGACAAAATAGAGCTAAAAGAAGTGCAAAAATACGATAAAATTTTGCTAAGTCCTGGCCCCGGAATACCGTCTGAGGCGGGTTTATTGCTTCCCCTCATCCAGCAATATGCCTCCTCTAAAAGTATTTTAGGGGTCTGTCTAGGTCATCAGGCAATTGCTGAAGTATTTGGGGCAAGAGTGATTAACCTAAACCAAATCTACCATGGTTTGGCACATCAAGTAAATATATTGACAGATGATATTGTTTTTTCAGATTTACCTCGTTTGATAGAAGTAGGGCTGTATCACTCTTGGGCTGTCCAAAGAGAAGCTTTTCCTGAGAGCCTAGAAATCACAGCAATAAGCGAAAAAGGAATTATTATGGGGCTTAAGCATCGTTTATGGGATGTGTCAGGGGTACAGTTTCACCCTGAGTCAGTGATGACTCCACTAGGAGCAAAGATGATAGAAAATTGGCTGAATGCTTATTAGGTAACGATTAAAAAATAAAATATACATTTATTTTAATCAAAATGCTCATTATCAATAACTTAATAACTCAATAAGTGATAACTTATCTCTCACTAGTAGTAGGTGTGGTTGGTATTTTGATATTAAACTTCGTGCTTTCTCCGTACACACTACTTACCTTTATACTTCCCTTTAGTTTTTCTAGAGATTTACGAACTACATATAGACCCAGTCCATTTCCTTTGGCATATTCATTGGCGCGAAAATACATATCAAAAATCTGCCCTAAGTATTTATCTTCTATTCCTTGTCCATTATCCGTAAATTCAACCCATAGATAACCATTGTCTTGTTTAATAGTAATATGAATAAAAGGCTCTCTTTGTCTCGAAAATTGAATAGCATTTTCTAATAAATTAGAAAAAATAGCATTTAATAATGTATCATTAGACCAGACTTTCATGGTAGGGTCATAATCTATTCTGATATCTATGTGTAAACTTTTTAACTCTTTTTGAAATGACCTTTGCTGG
>JBBRUH010000095.1:0-14256 GCA_038248005.1 Cytophagales bacterium
AAAAAAAGGTTATCTGACAATTTTTGTGGAGCTTGAATAATTAAGGTTATTATAAAAATGTATCTGCTTGATAATAAGAAAGTTAGATATATTAAGGACACTAGTTCTATTGTTTATCACAAAAATTGTCATACAACCAAATAAATTAACTGAATTTGTTTTTACTATTACCAATTTTTCTAAGAATTTTACTACGGATGAAGTCAAAACGGCTCTCGAATTCTCACAAGTAAAAGACCTTAGAAACCTATTTAATAAGAACTATTCGTCTTAAAAAACGAAAGAACTTTTGGGACTTAGTTGTAAAGCCTATATTTAGAGTCTAACACTGAAATATGACTTGTATTTAGGTGAATATCTTAATAAGTTCTTCTTTATGCGACATAGCAGACCTGTATCCAATCTGAAAGATTTCTCCTGCTTTGTCTATTCTGTGTGCTGCAATTTTTTGCAATAAACTAGGCTCAATCACAAAATCACAAAATTCAAAATTAGCCCTTGCATTGGCATGAATAGACAGCGAAAGACACCTCTCAAGAACAAGACGAGCAGAGCTGACGGGTTGATTTCTATCAAATGGATTGGTGTGTATCCCTAATATTTTTTGGCATTTTCGCAAGGGTTTTACTTCCATGCTAGAGATAATACCCCCATCAACCAATGTTTTTCCTTGAAAAACCACGGGACTAAAGACCAGAGGTACACAAGCAGAAGCAATGATAGGTTTGATAAGTTCACCTGATGAGAAGTAAACCGTTTCACCTTCATTGACATCAGTTGCTGAGATAGTAAGAGGTATTTTCAGACCATCAAAAGAATTATGAGGAAGATACTCTTTAAGCATATCTTCAATACTCTGCAAACTCAGAAAACCTGGCTGACTGAGTGCTGAAATGCTCAGAAAAGAGAAAAATTTCACTTTTCTGACCATTCTTAAAATCTCTTTGGGAGAGTAGCCATGAGAGTACAAAGCCCCTACTATAGCTCCTGCACTTACTCCTGCTATTATATCAGGACGAATACCAATCTCTTCGAGAGCGTGCAACACTCCTAAGTGTGCAATCCCTCTTGCACCTCCACCTGAAAGACTGATACCAATCGGATAAGTTTTTTCTTGATTTATTTCAGACATAATATTATTGAAATATGAGTGATGACAAATAGACGTAATATTCTGAGAATGAGTTATTTAAAAGATTTAGCTTTACAATACCTTTCTTACAGATTACGCATTCATCTCTTAAACTTATCTTATATTCTTTAAGTTATGAGCAATCTCATATTTCAGCACCAGTGTCAAATAACAGTATCATATTTCAGTGTCAATTTATCAATAACTCATCTTTTACTTAATCCTTGACACGCTCCACATAATTACCTGTGCGGGTATCTATTCTTATTTTTTCATCATTTCCTACAAATAGAGGCACTTTTACCTCTGCACCCGTCTCTACGGTAGCAGGTTTTAAGGTATTGGTAGCAGTGTCTCCTTTGATGCCAGGCTCTGTATAAGTAATCATCAAATCTACAAAGTTGGGCATTTCTGCGAAGATAGCCGTTTCCTCTGAGTCAAAGCTAATCGTAAGAGTCATGCCTTCTTTTAAGAAAATAACCGTGTTTCCAAGAAGTGAAGATTCTATCAAGATTTGCTCATAAGTCTCATTATCCATACAAGCAAGATTACCTGCTTCTTGGTAGATATATTGCATTTCTTTGGTTTCTACACGCTCTAAGTCTATGCTTTCACCTGATCGAAAACGATGCTCGATGAGTTTGCCAGTACGCACATTGCGTAGCTTGACGTGATACATTGCCCTTGTTTTATTGGGCGTTACGTGTTCATATTCTAGGACAACACCTAGTTCTCCATTAATTTTAATAAATGCACCTTTCGAAATATCGGAAGTAGTAGCCATGTGTTCTGAAATTTTTTAGTTAAAAACAAGGCAAAATTAAACTATTTTGGGCAAAAAAACCGTAAATAGCATTTGTATGGATGTAAATTTTAGGATATAGGCCACCTAAATCTTCTAAATAATAACTAAATATTAAATAAGTATGAAAAAAATCATTTTAATTCTTTTGGTGCTTGTAGGTACATTATCACAAGCCAAGGCACAACTTTATGTAGCTGGCAATAATGTCAATGAAATGTCTGAGGTAGTCTATATTGAGCTAATTGTAGATATGCGGCTATTTAGTAGATTTCCATTTGCTATTGTTGATTATGGTCAAGATATGCGTAGAATAGGGAGACAACACAGAGTTACTGATGTTAATGGCAATGATAAGAACTTTAATGGTGATATGGATATGTTTAATCACTTATATAAAAATGGCTGGGTACATGAGCTTACTTTTAGCCAAGGAAGTGAAGGTATGATTTACCACTTATTCAGAAGAAGAGGAATAGATAAAGAAACTCTTCCTCGTTTTGGAAATTAAGTCAAGATTTGCAGAAGTATTTTTTAGAGTTGGATAATATCTCTAATTTTGTGGATAAGAAAAGGCAATATATGGATGTTCCGTCGGAAACGGCGGTTGTTATACGGCTAATCCTACGTATTGTCTTTTCTTATTTTTATGTACTGTGTTTTTCAGGGTAATTAGCCAATTTTATAAGTACAAATAACTCAATTCCCACTCCTCAATCCTCGCTCCTAAATTCTAAGGTATATCTTGCCAAAGAGGTTGCCCTGCTGTCCAGTAAAGCATCAGATAAGCTTTTTGGTAATCTGCTTTTTCTTTTTCTAGTTTTACTTCAGATTCTATCAGTTTGGTTTCTCTTAGATTAATAATAAAAAGAGAACTTTCTCCATTTATATATTTTCTAATCTCGGCATCTCGGAGTATTCTGTAATTATTAGTTACTTCTGCCTGTAAGACGATAATCTCAATAAGGTTTAAAAACTCATTATAAGCCGCCTGGATGTCATTTTGTATTGTGAGTCGAGTCTGTTGTAAGCCGAACTCTGACTGACTTTGTTTGATTCTGACCATCTGTAACTTGCCTCTTTCTTTTCTTAAAAAGATAGGAAACTCGAAGTTTACTCCAAATTTATAATTATTCTGAAAGTTAAAGTTAGTACTCTCATCCACAGAGTTAATGCTTCTCAGTAAATTATATTTGACATCTATCCGAGGTAAGAGATTAAACCTTTGTAGTTTTTCTTCTACAGCTATCTGTCTCAGTTTAAAAATTGATTTAATAATCTCAGGATGATTTTCATTGGCAAAAGCTATCAAATCATCTAATGAAGGTTGTTGCTGCACTGCCACACGGTCTTCAAAGCTTTCGGATACAATTCCTTCAGCCAAAATAAGTGGTATATCATTGTCTCCCCATAGATAATTAGAGATTTGGATACGAGCATTTTGAAGTCTAACTTCAGCTTGTTTCTTGGCTATATTTCTATCCTGAAAGAGTGTCTTAGCATCCACAGAATCAATCGGGGCAAGTTCACCTAGTTGTATATTCAGTTTGACAGCATCAAAGCGTTGTCTTGCAAGTCTATAAGCGACATCTAGTAATAAATACTCTTGCTGGGTAAAATACCAAGTCCAGTAGTCTTTAGCTGCGGTAATAAGAAGTTTGTTAATTTCTTTGATTTGGTCGGCTCGTGCAATATCCTGAAAATACTGTGCTTGTCTCAGTGTAGCACGGCGGCTATCAATGACCAATCCTTGCCCTAGCGGGATAGCAATGCCAATTGCTCCTTGTCCAGAAGGATCAGCAATGGAGTTTTCTGGATTTAAAAATACGCCATGATTTTGCTCATAACCTACCTCTACTTCACCCACCCAGAGAGGGATTTTTAGCTTACTATCCCAAAGATTATAATAGGTACTATTTTTAAATTCCTTGCGGTTATAGTCTAACTGTGCTTTTGGGTCAAATTCTCCACGAGCCAACCTTAGCTCTTGCTGTGCTAGTTCATCTAAGAGCCAAGCCTGTCTTGCGATAGGATGATAATCTATTATTTGCTTATAGAACTCTTCCCAGCTAAGCACCAAGTCGGTATTTAGGTTGCTAGTGTCTTGTGCTTGTAGGGGAACAAAAACCATCCAAAAAAATAATGAAAAAATAAAAATCCTTTTCACTAATCTAATCTAATTTAATTAAATTCTCAATAATTTTAAAAGTAAGTAAAGTTACAAAAATAAAATAATCCAAAAAGGTCTATATCCTGCGTATATGAAGTACAAAAGTCATTTGTTAAGTAGTTTATTTTTTCCTTTTTACTAAGCAATTTTGAAGGATATTGCTTACTGTTTATTTTCTTTTGTTAGAACATCTTTTGAGTGGTTTGTGAAGACACAAACAACAGAATAACCAGTAAGGAACAATAATTAAATAAAGTGATAAGTTATTTTAGGTAAAAAACTCATTATTAGGTTATTATAAACTCATCTCTCACTAACCTATAACCAACCTCTTACATCTTAACTTTTAGTTTGACTTTTTTACCACTTTTTTTCTCTTTCTCATCATCCTCAGAAGGTTCATCATATAAACTAGGAGGAAAGCCATTGAGTTGTCGCCAGATTTCGTACCACATTGAGACATCATCTAGCATTACCCATCCATAAGCACCCGAACCAACTCTTAGTTGCTCTGGCCAAGGCTCTAATGGGTCAGGCACTACCAAAATACGGTATTTACCGTCTTTGCTATCTACATAATCAATAACTTGTACTATCCCTCCAAAAGTACCAACGGCTACACTGGGCCAACCTGTTACTTGTAAGGCAGGCCATCCATCAAACTCAAGTCTTACTTGTCTGCCCTTAGTAAGTAGAGGCACATCCATCGCATTTACATACAACTCCACAGCCACTTGTGGACTAGATGGCTGTATGGTACAGATGGCACTTGACTCTTTGATGATTTCACCATAGCCAGATTTGAGTGTCTTGACAATATAGCCATCTTGAGGTGCTAATATATAATATTGGTCATTGCGAATATTCATATTCGCATAGTAGTTTTTTAGCTTTGAGAGTTCCCCTTGTTTGTCTGCCAAATCTGCTGCCGAACCACTCAAATCAGATTGAGCTTTAGATATTTTTTCAGCATATTCAGCTTCTAGAGAGCTAAGTTCAATTCTAGCATTGATATATTCATTCTTAGAAACCAGTAATTTATTTTCTTTATTGACAAGTTTGGCTCGCTCCTCTTGTAGGTTATTTCGCCTTTTTTCCCAGTCAGTCTGTGAGATAACAGAGATTTCATTCTGATTGTTTGGCTTATACAGATCATTATAGCTTTCCATCTGGCGCTGTGCGATGATTAGGGCTACTTTACCTGCTTCATAATCAGCGCTATCCATTCTGATTTTTAGGCGAGCCTGTATGTATTTATTGCGTGCCTTTTCTAAACTTAGTTGTAAGCCTGTCTGTTGAGCTTGGATAAGTATCTGTGTTGCTTGAATCTTATTTTGATTGGCAGAAATCCCTTGTGATTTTGCATAAAGTTGTTCGCTAAGTCTTTTGAGTAACTCAGGGTCAAAATACTCAGATTTAATTTCATTCAGCACTACTAGGGTATCATCTTTGGCGACATATTGACCCTCCATGATTCTCCATTCCTTGATTCGCCCACCTATGACTGCATTGACCTCTTGGGGGCGGTCTTGGGGAGTGAGTGCAGTAACTTGCCCTGTACCTTCTATATTCTGCTGCCAAGGTAAGAAAAGGCAAAGGAATAAAAATATCAGAATCCCTGTCAGCCAATAAGAAAGCCTTCTTGCACTGCGAGAAGAATAAATCGTCTTAAGAGCATATACTTTTTGGTCAATGCTTTTATAGTCAAGCTTTTGATTAGAAATATCTAGCACGTATTTTACAGTTTAATATGTTTTAAAATCAATTTTATAGTATCTAAATTAAGTGATTTATCAAAATTAGTTAATATTTCAATTTTGTTATAAGTCATTGATTATCAAAATCTTACTAATAAAACTCATCACTTATCACTTACTCTTGAATAGTTTATCTTCCTTTAAAGATAAGACTTTGAAAAATAGGGTTACTCAGTAGCTTTTCATAACTTCCTTCTGCCATCACCTCTCCTTTGCTCATCAGTAATATTTTATCACAAGATGAAAGTAATAAAGGGTCATCACTTACACTTAAGATAATTAATGTCCATCCATTTGATTTTTCTTGTAAAAATGAAAGGATTTTTAGCTTTTCATTTTTAGGGATATGCTCAGAAAAATCATTGACTATCAGTAACTTAGGTCGAGAAGAAACGGAACGTGCTAACAATAGTTTGGCTACGATACCACTTGAAAGTTTCTTACCCGAAAAGCCAATATGGGTAGAAAGCCCTTTGGGTAAACTAGCTATGTAATCTGTCAGACCTACACTTTCGATAGCCCAGATAACATCACTGTGATGAATATTACTACGCCCCATAGCAATATTATCTAAGATAGTACCATCAAAGATTTCATCAAAAGTAAGGTGTTTATTCACCACATCTCTGAGAGAGGCAAGGTTAAGGTCATGAAGAGAAAGACCATTAATTGTAATCAAACCTTCATAATCGGATAGAAAACCTGTCAATACCTTGACCAAAGTGTGTTTCCCTGAATCATTAGGCCCTGCAATACAAACACTTTCACCAGGGGTAATCTCAAAATTAACATTCTTGAGGGTATAGTTATCATTGCCTTTATAACGGTATTTTAACTCTTTAGCTCTTAGATGAAGCCCTTTTTCATTTTCTGTAAGATTGATTCTTAAGCCTGACTGACGCTCGATAGGTAAATCCGTAATGGTAGCTACTTTTTCTACTCCTGTGAGCAAATCATACACTGTATCAAGACTCACAATGAGCTTTTCTACTGAGCCTACTACTAAGATGATAATCACCTCAGATGCCACAAACTGACCTAGTGTAATCTGTCTGTCAACTACCAGAATAGTACCTAGAATCAAAAGTCCACCTGTAATAAGCGTCTTAAAAGCCACAATATTAATAAACTGTGTAATTAGAACCTTAAAATGCTCTCGTCTGTGATAGAGATAACTATTGACAAGATTATCCATCTGCTGCATAGGAAGATTAGTGTTTCCTGCTTGCTTAAAAGCATATACAGTTCTTGCAAGTTCTTCTAGCCAATATGCTATTTTGTATTTATAGCTAGATTCTTTGATACTAGTCTCCAAACCCCTAGACCCTGTAAAGTAAAAAATCATCGTAACAAACAACACTAAAAAAATACTAAACATCAAAAAGAAAGGGTGATACAGAGAAAGTAAAATTAATCCGAATATAATCTGTATCACTGCTCCTGTGATATCCACAAAGAGCTTAGGTAGTCCTTTTTGAATCGTAATGACATCAAAAAACCGATTCATCAACTCAGGAGGATAGTATTTTTCTAAAGATTCCATCTTGATTTTGGTAATTCGAAAAGCTATCTCAAAAGAAGCTTTGGCAAAAACTCTCTGTTGCAAGACCTCCACCAATGAAATCTGCATCACTTGCAATGATCCTCCTACTAGCACACCTACAATCACTAAAGCTATCAAAACGACTACCGAACTAAAAATCATCCCTCCTGAAATCAAACTAATCGTGGCCTGGATTCCCAAAGGAAGAGAAAGACTAATCAATCCTACCACAATCGCATAGATGTATATGTAGCCAATATCTTTGCGTTCACTATACATTAACCTGTAGAGACGGCGAAGAGGGGTTAGTTTCTTTTTGTCTTTTTCATCTTTAAAATAATAATCACTCACTATATATTTAAGTGGTACTACAGTCAAAAAGATGACCTCTCCATTTAGCTGAGGATCAGCCGCATCTTCATAGACTACCAAAGAGTCATAAAAAACGTTGGTGTTGTGAATAGCCACATCTGACTCAGTCTTAAAACTATAAAATAAGACCTTGTCGTTTTTATCTTTATGAATAATAAAAGGAGTAATCTCACCCTCAGTCTGTTCACTAAAGACTAAAATAGGAAAATTAGAGCTTTTGACCAACTCAAACATGTGCTCCGAGGGAAGATGATTTTTCAGAAAAGCAAGATTAAACTTATGAGATTTCTCGATGAGGTGGTCTAAAAACTTCCCAATTTGAGTTGATTTATAAGAAATAGCTTCTGCATAATCATCTTTTAAATCAAAAGGATTATATTCTTGTTGAGAAAGCTCAGCAGTCTTAATGATGATTTTATCAATGAGAGCAGTGTTCATAATTTAATGACTTATAATAATAGTATTGCTATCAAACAATTAATAGGCATAGAACCCCGAAAAAATAAAAAAGTTCTCATTCAAGAAATAATAATGACTTTTTGAGTGCTATTTCTAATAATGATTATTTAGGGTATAACTTAAGTAAGAATATATTGTTATTTCTATTCAAAAAGTAAATAAAATACTTGACATAATAACTAATCATAATCTTCTAGAGCAATAATTACTTATATAAATAAATCTTCATGATTACAGACTTGAAAAAGCATATCTGTCATTATTTTCTGTAAATTTAGCTAAAAAAAGTAGCATGATATTCATTCAATCTCAATATTTAATGAATCCTGTTTTTCAATTTGATAAAGTCTATAAGTTGTTCTGTCAAATGAAGAAGATTACTGCAATTCTTCAAGAATTTTAAGAAAATAAAAGTTTTTTTTAGAAAAAAAATTATCTTTGGCAACTATGCTCTGCATAGATTAGTTTTTGAAAAAAATAAACTACACACATTCAAAAAAAGCAAACATGCACAATCCTTTGTTATCACCTTTTAATACACCCTTTGAGACCGTCCCTTTTACGGATATAGAATCAACTCACTTTTTGCCTGCCATCAAAGTCAGTTTAGAGGAGGCACGTACAGAAATAGCCAATATCAGAATCAAGTCCGAGGCTTCTACTTTTGACAATACTGTAGAAGCCCTAGAAAATATAGGAGAGCGTTTGGATATCATTTCTTCGGCGTTTTTTAACCTAAACCATGCCGAAACTAGCCCCGAGCTACAGCAACTTGCCAAAGAAATTTCCCCGCTTTTGACTCAGTTTAGCAATGATATTTTATTAGATAATCTTCTTTTTAAGCGTATCAAAGAAGTCTATGACCAAAGAAAAAGTCTTCATCTTAGCAAAGAAGAAGCAATGCTTTTAGAGAAAAAGTATAAATCTTTCGTCCGTAATGGAGCTAACCTAGACGATAATGAAAAGGAAGAACTCCGAGCAATAGACCAAGAACTAGCACAGCTTTCATTGCAATTTGGTGATAATGTGCTTGCAGAGACCAACTCTTTTCAACTTATCATAGAAGAGGAAGATGACCTAGATGGCTTACCAGAAGGAATAGTAGAAGCCGCCGCAGACCTTGCCACTCAAAAAGGAATGAATGATAAATGGATTTTTACCCTTGCTTATCCCAGTTATATTCCATTTATGACTTATGCTCAAAATAGAGAATTACGCAAACAAATGAGCCTAGCCTTTGCTTCCAAATGCTTTAAGGGCAATGAGTTTGATAACCAAGATACGGTCAAGAGAATCACTAGCCTTAGGCATAGACGTGCCAATCTATTAGGCTATGCCACTCATGCACACTTTGTGCTAGAAGAGAGAATGGCTCAGAATCCTGAAAAAGTAAAGGAATTTTTAAAGACTTTATTAGAAAAAGCTTTTCCTGCTGCACAGCGTGAATTAGATGAATTAAAAGCCTATGCCCAAAAACTAGATGGAATTACGGATTTTCAGCGTTGGGATTTTTCTTATTACTCTGAAAAACTCAAAAAAGAAAAGTTTCAGATAGATGATGAAATCTTAAAACCCTATTTTGAGCTAAATCAAGTACAAACTGGGATTTTTGAAGTAGCTCGCAAATTATATGGCTTGCAGTTTATAGAAAATAACAACATTTCTAAGTATCACCCCGAAGTAGTAACTTATGAAGTAAGAGATAGGAATGATAAGCATTTGGCTGTGTTTTATGCTGATTTCTTCCCAAGAGATGGCAAAAAACCTGGGGCTTGGATGACTTCATTTAGAGGACAAAAAATTAAAGAGGGTAAAAATATAAGACCACACGTTTCTATTGTGTGTAACTTCAGCAAACCCACTTCTTCTAAGCCCTCTTTGCTTACTCTCAATGAAGTACTTACGTTTTTCCATGAGTTTGGGCATGCACTTCACGGGATGCTTGCCGACACAAATTATGAAAGCCTCTCAGGAACGAGTGTTTTTTGGGATTTTGTAGAGCTGCCTTCACAGATTATGGAAAACTGGGTGTATGAAAAAGAAACCTTAGATATTTTTGCAAGACACTATCACAGCGAAGAAGTGTTGCCTACAGAGTTAATCAATAAAATAAAAGAATCTTCTAATTTTATGGAAGGCTATCAGACCGTAAGGCAGCTTAGCTTTGCACTTCTAGATATGTCTTGGCACGGAGAAGACCCTACGGTGATAAGTTCGGTAGGTGATTTTGAGAAGGAGTGTATGCGAGGGACGCAGCTTTTTCCAGAAGTAGAGGACACAAATATGAGTGTTTCTTTTGAACATATCTTTCAAGGAGGCTATTCTGCGGGCTATTATAGTTATAAATGGGCAGAAGTGTTAGATGCAGATGCTTTTGCTTATTTTCAAGAAAAAGGAATTTTTAACCCCGAAGTAGCACAGAGTTTTCAAGACAATATTTTATCCAAGGGAGGTAGTGAGCCTCCTATGGAACTATACAAAAGATTTAGAGGAAAAGAACCTGAACCTGAGGCACTGCTTCGTCGTGGTGGACTTTTACAAATATAAAACATAAAAAATTATCTATAAAAGTAATGAGTTTGGGGCTTAATGAGAGATGAGTTATAAATTATAAGTTTTTAATAATTTGATAATGAGTAATTTACCTAAAATAACTTATCACTTTATTTAATTAAGCAGATGGTCAAAATTAGTTTGCATTTTGATATTATTATGAAGAACTAATTATCAGTATTTTAATAAAATAACTTATCACTCATCATTTATAACTCATCACTTATTGCTATTTATTGAAATTAAAAAGAAGTTTTCAAACTTATATACCCCATGAACTTAGAAAAAATAACTCAAGAAGTAGTACAAATAAGCAAAGAGGTTGCTGTTTTTTTACAAAAAGAAGTCCAAAACTTTGATTTTTCTCGCATTGAATACAAAGGAATGAATGACCTTGTTTCTTATGTGGACAGAGAGGCTGAAAACCGATTAGTGAAAGAATTAAGACTTATTTTACCTGATTCAGGCTTTATCACAGAAGAAAATGAGCAGCACAAAGCATTTACACAAAAGCCTTTTCATTGGGTGATAGACCCTCTGGATGGCACTACCAACTTTATGCATGGGCTGCCTATTTATTCTACAAGTATCGCCTTGATGCAGGGCTCAGAGGTGGTGGCAGGTGTAGTGCTAGAAGTAAATCGTGCAGAGTGTTTTTATGCTTGGAAAGAAGGAGGTGCTTATTGTAATGGAAAGCCTATCAAGGTAGCTGCCCAAAATGATCTATTAGATAGCTTGTTGGCTACAGGATTTCCTTACCGTGATTTTGAGCAAATCCCTGCTTACTTAGAGATTTTAAGAACCTTTATGCAAAAGACACACGGGCTAAGACGCTTAGGATCAGCCGCCGTAGATTTGGCGTATGTGGCTATGGGGCGATTTCAGGGCTTTTTTGAGTATAATCTTAGTCCTTGGGATGTAGCAGCAGGAGCTTTGATTGTCAAAGAAGCAGGTGGAAAAGTGAGTACTTTTTCGGGAGGAGATGAGTATGTTTTTGGTAAAGAGATAGTAGCTGCAGGAGCGATTCACTCACAAATGCTTGAGGTTATCCAACAATATTGGGCTAAAACTTTTTAATTTCATAGAATTTAAAAATCCATAATCATGAAAAATACCTTATCATTTTGTCTTTTGTTCTTATTTCTAGTTCACTCTTGGGCAAGCATAGCTCAGTACGTCCCAAAAGATGACCGAGATAAAAAAAATAAATCAGATTCTACTACTAAGACTGTACCCGAGAAACCCAAAGTAGAGCCTCGTACCGAAACTAAGGTGAAAAAACAAAGAGCTTCGAGCCTATCAGACCAATCTTTTGGTGAGCGACTTATCTTCGGTGGCAGTACTTGGCTACAACTCGGTACACTGACACGCATTGACCTTTTTCCTACGGTAGGCTATAAAGTTACCGATAAGTTTATTGCAGGAGTAGGTCTTAACTATCAATACCTTAGTGTACGCTATAATTATAGCAATGGACAAAGCATTAGAGTTACAGAGAATTATTATGGAGGAAGAGTCTTTGGTCAGTACTTTGTAGTTCCGCCTATTTTTGTTTGGGCAGAGTTAGAAGCTACCAATGGTAATTTTTTTAATCAAGAAACACAAAGCTTCACTAGAAAATTTGTCTATAATCCGATGATAGGAGCAGGCTATCAGCAAGGCAATGGAGATAAATTAGGCACAGGGTTTTATTTTCTAATCCTTTATAACCTTAATTATGATGAGTTTAACTCTCAATATAGTTCCCCTTGGGTTACTAGGGTAGGTTTTGCCTTTTAGAGAAGGGTAGATAATCTTTAAAAATTTACGACATAAAAATAAAACTCTCCCTAATCTCAAAGGGAGAGTTTTATTATTTACTCATTTTCAGCATTTACATCTTCTTGTAAAGCATTCATAATCAAATCTTTAAGTTCTATCAGTCCTTGCTGAATTACTGAAGAGATAAATATATGAGGAATGTCTTTGGGTAGTTCTAGGGCTGTGAGTTCTTTGAGTTCATCGTCTAGCATATCAGATTTACTGACGGCTAGGATTCTTTTTTTGTCTAATAGCTCAGGGTTATACTCTTTAAGCTCATGTAACAGTGTCTGGTAAGCTTGGTTTAGGTCATTGTTCTCGGCAGAAACCAGAAATAATAAAATCGAATTTCGCTCAATATGTTTCAAAAACCGAATTCCTAATCCTTTTCCTTTTGAGGCACCTTCTATAATCCCTGGAATATCAGCCATTACAAAAGACCTAAAATCTCTGTAAGCTACAACCCCTAGATTAGGAACAAGTGTAGTAAAAGGATAATCTGCAATCTCAGGTCTGGCAGCCGAAAGAACCGAAAGTAAGGTAGATTTACCTGCATTCGGGAAGCCTACTAATCCTACATCTGCAAGTAATTTAAGTTCCAATACGATGATAGCTTCACGCAAATCTTCACCTGGCTGTGCAAAATGAGGAGCTTGATTAGTTGCCGTCTTAAAGTTTTCATTGCCTAAGCCTCCACGCCCACCTTCTACCAGAACAACTTCTTGTCCATCTTGGGTGATTTCTTGCAGTATTTCTCCTGTCTCGGCATCTTTGGCGACAGTCCCGATAGGCACTTCTACGATAATATCCTTCCCTTGTGCCCCCGTAGATTTTTGTTTACCTCCTCCTTTGCCACTCTCGGCATGGGTGTGTTTTTGGTATTTTAGGTGAAGTAAAGTCCAGAGTTGGGCGTTTCCTTTTAAGATAATATGTCCACCTCGCCCTCCGTCTCCACCATCGGGTCCACCCAAAGGCACACCTTTTTCACGGCGAAAATGAATAGAACCAGGGCCACCTGCACCTGAGCGAAAATAAATTTTGACGTAGTCAATAAAATTAGAGGAAGCCATTTTGATAAGGGAAATAGTGTAAAAAAACAATACCTGTTGGGTCTTTATAGACTCAACAGGTAATTACTAGAAAAGAATATATTTTAAAGTTGATTTATGACTTGGCAAAGTGATGTAAATATCTCATCTATACTACCTACCCCTTCTATTGAGATAAATTTATCCTGTTGTCTATAAAAATTAGCCACAGGAGAAGTTTCTGAATTATATACCTTAATACGGTTACTAATGATTTCTTCATTTTGGTCATCAGGACGGTTAGATACTTTTCCTCGTTCTAAGAGTCGTTTGATAAGTTCTTCATTTTCTACTTCTAGGGCAATCATTTTAGAGATACTTAGCCCATTTTGTTGAAGTGTATTATCAAGTGCTTCGGCTTGAGCAATAGTGCGAGGAAAACCATCAAACACGAATCCATTGGCATCAGGATTGGCTTTTACTTTATTATCAATCATGCCAATTACTACAGTATCAGGCACTAAATCACCTTTATCCATAAATTCTTTAGCTTCCAGACCTAATTCAGTACCCGCTGCTTTTTCGGCACGAAGCAAATCACCTGTAGAGAGGTGTATGAGGTTGAAGATATTGAAGAATC
>JBBRUH010000096.1:0-14239 GCA_038248005.1 Cytophagales bacterium
TAATCATTGTTAAACATTAAAACGCTTATTATCAGATAATTAAGAGCTCATAATTCATAACTCACTAGCGTAATACTACCTCTGTGAAAGTACTTTAAATGTGATGAGTTGATTTTCTTCTGTGCCTGTGATGAAGAGTACTCTGAGATAGCCTTTTTTGCCATTTTGACTAATAAAGCTATATATATTTCCTGTTGTAAGTGCTTGAAAGTTAGAAGCATTTATAGCATGACTCAGATTAGCTACATCCGTAGAAGTGATGGCATCAAAGTCAGCTTGGGTGCTGATGTTAGGTTCTAATTTAAAAGTACTTGTAGTTGCATTACTCCCTAGACCTGCATCATCAAAGCCTCTGGCGACTCTTATACTTGGTGAAATCAATGCTGAAATCGTGGCTTCTGCACCTGAGGCTGCGTTACCTTCTGTATTAGTAACACCTGTGGTAACATTGATAAGTCTTTTTTGATCTGTAGATAAAGATGAAACCTCTGATGGATTATAAGCGCCTGAGATATTTCCGATAGTAGTAGCTAAATAATGAGCTGTATTTGTACCTTGTCCACCAAGTGTAATATCAAAAGAAGGGCGTAAATAAGGAAATATACCTCCACTTGCTCCTTGCCCTTGTGCTACGACTTGATAAGATTGACTAGCTATCTGGGTAGAAGATTGACTACCGACCACTATTCTTACTCTGACTGATTGTCCTGAGGTTTCTCTGATAAGTAAATCCACTATAAAACTAAAAGAAGTAATACCAGAATTGAGAGTAGGTATATTACCACTTATAAGCGTCAGGTCTCCTAAAGAAACAGCAGTAAAGTTTCCTCCTAAGATGCTTTTTTCAAAAGAAAAATTTAAAAGCCCTTCTGGAACATTGCCAATGCCTACTAGTCTTATTTTTTCACCTTTTTCAAAATCTTGACTCGTATATCCTACAGAGTTATCTTGCTCTAAGGTAACCACAAAAGTATCACTAGGGTCTATTCCCTGATCTAAACAAGCATTAAAAAGTAAGAGGCAAGAGAAGAGAAGGAGGTATTTTGAAGCTTTTAACATTATCAAAATCAGACTAATTTAAGAAATATTTTATAAAAATCATTCGTTCAATGACGCACTATCATAACGCTAGGTTGCCTTAGAATATGTCTAGTTTGTTTGAAGTAAACTTACATGGATATATTGAAATAGAATGTGTTTTTGATAAAAAACCTTATAATCAAAAATCCTTTTTCCTTAAAACAAGGAAAAAGGATTTGAGATATGATAAGGAAGTATAAGAAATCCTCATAACCTACTCTTTACTTCATCATCTCATCCAATGTATTGACTGCCACAAAGTGATAATTAGGGCGAGCTTTAGCATAAATGACTTTAGCTTTTTCTTTTCCTCCTTTGGCTTCTAGCAGTGCCTTATAGATAGGTACTAAGAACTTTCTTCTCCCTACTTTAATCAAAAACTTCTCAATGGCAGCATCAGCTGGAGCATATCCATTCTGAATGGCAGGAATAAACCAAGCAGCTAAAATCTCTGAGTTACCCGAGTTAGTAAATCCAAAGGCATCATCTAGCTCTTTTAGTTTTTCTTGTGAAAGCTCCTTAGGAAGTTTACGTATGAAATACAACCACTCGTGGCTTGACCAATCTTTAGTGTTTAACTCCGAAGCAGCTTTGCCTCCTTGCCATGCAGTCAAGGCTTTATCTACTTCTATAAAACGCTTAGACTCTATTTTAGGGCAATTGGCTGGCAGACCTGGCTCATAAATCCATTCTTTCAGATTGAGTTTTTCTGTTTCTGGGAGGGCTTCTTTAAGGTGCACCAAAAAACGCTCTGTGTTCATACTTGTAAAAGCATATTTTTGGAAGTAATTTCTTAAAAAAGTATCCATTTTGGCTCTGCCTACTTCATCCTCTATCATTCTTAAGAAGAAATAACCCTTTTCGTAAGCAATACTTGTAACGCCATCATCAGGGTTACGCCCTTTGAGTGAGATTTTAAGCCGCGTATCCTCATTGTCTTTGCCCATAGACTCTAGCTCTCCTTCCAAATCTTGATAGCCTAAGTAAGCCAACATATCAGCATATTCTTTCCCTTCAATGGCTTCCATAATTCTACGCTCAAAATAGACCGTAAAACCTTCATTGAGCCAGAAATCATCCCAAGTAGCATTGGTTACTAAGTTGCCAGACCAAGAGTGAGCCAGCTCATGTGCTACAAGAGAAGTTAATGAACGGTCGCCTGCGATGATGGTCGGTGTCGCAAAAGTAATGCGTGGGTTTTCCATTCCTCCAAAAGGGAAACTAGGCGGAAGCACTATCAGGTCATACCGTCCCCACTCATAAGGGCCATAAAGCTCTTCGGCGGCCTTGAGCATTTTAGGTACATCTGCAAATTCTTTCTGAGCAGCTACTAGTTCTGAAGGCTCGGCATAGACACCGACTCTATCACCTACTTTGGCAAATTCAAAATCACCTACAGCCAAGGCAAGTAAATACGCAGGAATAGGCTGAGGCATTTTAAACTGATAAATACCTGTGTCATTCTTTTTAGTAGGATTTTCGGCACTCATCACTGCCATAAGTTGCTTAGGCACTTGCACTTTGGCAGAGTAAGTAAATCGAATCCCAGGACTATCTTGGCAAGGCACCCAACTGCGAGCCAGAATTGCTTGTGATTGTGTAAATAAGTAAGGCTCTTTTTTGCCAGCAGTCTGTTGAGGAGTAAGCCACTGCAAAGCTTCTGCCTTAGGGCTAGTTTCATAATAGATATTGACTAGTTTGGTCTCAGGTTTTATATTAATCTTGACTTGCTCACCCATAGACTCAAAAGAGGGAGCTACTTTAAATTCGGTAGGAGTTTCATCTTTACCAAGTGTAACCTTTTCGATTTTAAGTTCTTTACTATCCAAGAAAAGTTCAGAAGTTCCTGTTTTATTGTCAATGGTAAGGATAGCTTTTCCTTTAATTTTCTTGTTTTCAAAATCAACAGCAATGTCTAAATCTAAGTTAGTCATCACGGCTTCTTGCGGTTTTGCAAAAGTATGTACATCTAGCATGACTTCGGTATTTTGGGTTTTAGTTTTGGTGGAATCACTTTCAGTGTTACTATCAGTAGTTTTTTCGGAGCCACAACTCAATAAAAAAACACTAATCAGACCTAAGTAAGGGATAATAATGGATTTGAATGACATATATAATTAGGTGTATTTTATGAAGTGAGTATTTTGTTTTTGATTCAGCGTGTAATTTGGTAAATATTCATCAAATCTTCAAATAAGCAAGTTCTTTTATCAAAAAGAATTGTCAATCAATTATATATTTTACAAAGCTATTAAGTAAGTTTTTCGTATAATCTCTATTTTTTATTGATAGACTAGGCATTGAATTTGTCTATCAAAGGCTTATATACGATATACACTATCCATGAATAGCAATTACTTCTTAAGAAATATTATTTTTCAGTTTTATCTATTTTCATTTATTTTTTTATGGGGTCTTTTCTCTGTGATAGAGGTAAATGCACAAACAGGCGAGTTATTTTTACAAAATTATACACTTACAATAGCCAATGTAGAACCCGCCAACAAAGCAGTGATACAAGGCAAAGATGGACTGATGTACTTTGCCAATCAAAAAGGAGTCTTGTATTATGATGGAGTTCGTTGGGATATTATAGACACACAAAACACACCTTACAGCCTTGCCTTAGACAGTGTTATTTCTCAAAAAATATATGTAGGTGGTACCAAAAGCTTTGGCTATCTTACCGAAGATGCTTGGGGAAGGAAATTATATACCCCTATCTCAGATGCCAATCAACGCTTCGGAGCTATCACGAAGATAGTTTTGAATGATGGCTATGCCTTCTTTTATTCTGATAGAGTAGTTTATAGAGTCTCTTTACGTACTCAGAAAGTAGAGAAAGTCTGGATAGCACGCCCTAATCAACCCTTTGCGGGGATTATTAATCATAAGGATAGAATATTTTTACAGGTATTTGGAGAGGGCTTGCATAGAATAGCAGGAGATGAATTGGTTTCTATCACCAAAGCCGAAAAACAAAAAAACGTCTATTTCAATACTTCCATAGATTATGATGAACGTCATACACTGATAGGCACGACCAGTAACCAGCTTTATCTTTTTGATGGACAATGTTTAAATGAATTTCCATTTTCATTAAAAGATTATTTACAAGAAAATCTACTGACAGGAGGCATAAATCTTTCCAAAGAAAACTTTGCTCTTACTACACTTTCAGGTGGCTGTTTGCTCGTTAATAAAAATACGGGCATAGTCAATCATGTCATCAACTATCAGACGGGCTTATTAGATGATGAGGTGTTGGCACTTGGACAAGATAATTATGGTGGTCTCTGGCTTTGTACCGAATATGGTATTAGTAGGGTAGATATGAATCTGCCTTTGCAAAACTTTGCAGAATATCCAGGCATTGAAGGGAAGATTACGGCTGTATTTCGACAAGACGATATATTGTATGTAGGGACTACTGTGGGTTTATTTTATCTGGAAAAAATAGAGCGGTTTGAGCAACTCATCACCATCATCAAAGAAGAAAAAGAGAAGCTCACAGAAATACAGACTACCATAGACCGCACTACACGCATCACCAAGTTTGAAGACAATGACCGCACGGGGAGATTTCTCCAAACCATCTTTGGCAACAAAGACAAAGAAGAAAAAGCTGAAAGAGCCCGAGAGCGTGAAGTGAAACGGCAAGAAAGACTCAACAAACGCAATCAACGCCGCACCAGTAAAGGCAAAGACTCTCTCCAGATTAGAGGGTCTAACTCAGAAGATGACGATGAACAGATAGCTCTTTCTTCTGATATTTATAAAGAAGAAAAACCCACTATCATCAAAGAAAATAGAACTTACTCTTATACACCCAATCAGATGCAACGCAATTACGCTTTGCAGTCGATTCCTTTTGTCTATAAAAAAGTAGCAGGAGTCAGTGGTAAAGTTCGCCAAATCATAGGAACAGGCAAAGGCAAAGTATTGGTGGCAAGTAATCTAGGCTTATATGCTATTGATGGCCAGCTTGCTCGCAATATTATCAAAGAAAAAGACATCCTCTTTATCTATTCTTCTCCCAAATCTGCTAGTCAGTTTTACATCGGTACACAAGAGGGCTTCCAGCTTATTCAGCTTCGCCAAGATACTTGGGAAGTGTTTAGTGGCTCATCAGATGTCAATGAAGCTATTTTTTCTATGGCCTTAATAAATGATGTGCTATGGCTCGGCAGTGAAAATGAAACTTTTAAAATCAATCTCAATTCAGAGGGAAAACTCATTCGCTCTCAGAGATATAAGATTCCACATCATTTTCAAGAGCAAGTAGTCATTCGTTTGATTCAAAATGAGCCAGTGTTTTTTCTCTCATCAGGTATTTATGAGTTTGATGAACAAAAGAATACTTTTGTGAAAAGCAGTAAATTTGGTTCTTACTTTAATCCTCGCTCGCCCATATTCTTTAAACAAGAAGGCTATACTTGGCTACGCCCTACAGCACTCTGGAAAAACATACAAGCCACAGACAGCACTGACCAACTCAAAAGTAATTTTTTAAGTCTTTTTAGTGATATAGAAGATATTTATGCAGACGAAGATACTAATCTCTGGATTATTACACACAAAGGACTTTATCGCTTAAAGGCTAAAGCAAATCCTTATCAAGGTGAAAAATTTAGGCTATTTGTTCGCTCAGTCAAAGACATCCAAGGTAATCCATTGCCTATCCAAAATCTAACATTAGAATATCAAAAGACGGCACTTAGAATAGAATTAGCAGCTCCTTTTTATCTCAATGAAGCCTCTTTAGAATACCAGTATTATATAGAAAAAGTATCTCCTGAATGGTCTGCTTGGCATCAAGAGTCTGTCATTTCTTTTCCTGTATTGCCAAGTGGGACTTATAAAATTCATTTTCGGGCACGCAATGTATTTGGGCAAAATAGCGAAGAACTGATTTATAGCTTTCAGGTAAAGCCTCCTTACTGGGAGCGTTGGTGGTTTTACTTAGGTGGGTTTATCGCTTTGTTACTGGGTGTGATTTTATTGCTTAAAATCCGTACACAAGCTCTCAAAGCAGCCAACCGTCGTCTTGCCCAAAAAGTAGATGACAAAACCCGTGAAATAGCCAAGCAAAAAGAACAATTAGAAATTGCTTTTCAAGAGATTCAGAAAAAAAATAAAGACATCACCAGCAGTATTAGGTATGCCCAAAGAATCCAAGAAGCTACCTTACCTTATGAAAATCAGCTCACAAAATCTTTCGCAGATCATTTTATTTTTTACCAGCCCAAAGATGTAGTAAGTGGTGATTTCTATTGGTTTGAAGAGAAAGATGGTAAGTTTATAGTAGCAGTAGCCGACTGCACAGGGCACGGCGTACCAGGGGCATTTATGTCTATGATTGGAGACTCATTGCTTAACCAGATAGTGATAGAAAAAGGAGTCACAGACCCAGCTTCTATTTTACATAATCTACACCTGGGTATCGTGAAGGCTCTCAAGCAAGACAATCCCAAAAACCAACGCACTGACGGAATGGATATCGTGATATGTCAGATAGACTATCAAAAAGATACACTCACTTTTGCAGGAGCAAATAACCCGCTCTTTATCGTCAAAAACAATGAAATCCAGATGATTAGAGGAAATAGATTAGGGATAGGTGGGCTACAAAGAGGCAATAAAGTATTCGAACAACATGTCTTACCTATAGACCCAGATGCCTTTTATTATCTTGCATCTGATGGATATACAGATCAGTTTGGAGGTCCAGAAGGTAAG
Organism: Cytophagales bacterium; assembly: GCA_038248005.1. GTDB lineage: Bacteria > Bacteroidota > Bacteroidia > Cytophagales > Microscillaceae > JAABSX01. The sequence continues at coordinate 6,820 of JBBRUH010000096.1, forward strand.
AAATTTATGCGTAAACGTTTATTAAACTTAATGGCAAGAACTGGCTCAGAATCGGGTGATATTCAAAAAGAAATATTTATGACAAGTCTCAAAGAATGGAAAGGGAACAGAAGGCAAATAGATGATATTCTGGTTTTGGGTTTTAAGCTAAGCAGAGTAGTTAAAAAAGAATAAACGGCTTTTTAAAGTTTATTTATAAAAGGTCTAATCTTAGATTTTACTTTATCAAAGTATTTTAATTTTTTTATATAAGTAAGGCGCTCATTATCAGTGTTTTAAAGACTCATAATTAATAACTTATAACCAATAGCATCCTTAGGCATTGAATTTGTAAAATATCATGAGATTTTATTCTAACAAAAAAACTATCATATATACATCATTTGTAAGTTTTATATATAAAGTAGAAGGTTTCTGAAATTACTTACATCATAAATATTCATTTATTTCACAGGTATGTAAAAAAACGAAAGTAATTTACACACAAAGTTTTACTAAATTATCCGTATGAGGTCTTTTGTAGCAACCTTATTTTTTGTACTTTTTAGCTTTGCTCTATATGGGCAATCGGGTAATTTTTATCTAAAAAACTATAAAAATCCTCTTGCAACCACAGACCAACTCAATACTTCTGCCTTGCAGGGGCAAAATGGAAAAATGTATTTTGCCAATACACGAGGAATCATCACTTATGATGGAGCAGTGTGGGATTTGGTACAGACACAAAGCACTCCTCATACGCTTGCACAATCTGAGGACGGAACTATCTTTGTAGCGTGTCGCCAGCATTTTGGTTATTTGCGTAAAGATGAATTAGGCATCACACATTATGAGATTATAGCAAGTACTTACCCCGATGAAGCCACTACCCAAAAAATAATCTTTCAAGGTAATTTTGTATATTTCTTTTCTGAGAAGGCATTGTATCAAGTCTCATTAAAAGATTATCAAATCAGACAAGTCTGGAAATCTAAGCCCTCAGCTCTTTTCTCTGCTTGTTTTGAGCATCAAGGTCAGATTTTTATACATCAGCTAGGTGAAGGATTGCTTAGGCTTCAAAATAGGCAACTTATTCTGCATCAAAAAAATAGTATTCTCAAGAATATTACTCTGCTATTTTATATTCAATATAACCCAAAACAAATTCTTTTAGGCTTAGACGATAACTCTCTTTGGCTCTTTGATGGCAAAGAGTTTGAACCTTTTGAGATAGAACAAGAGGAGTATTTAGAAAAACATATTCTGACAGATGGGATTTATTTTTCAGAAAAATATCTTGGACTAGGTACTCTCACAGGTGGCTGCTTGGTAATAGATAAAATAACAGGTGAAATCCAGCAAATCATTAATTACCAGACAGGTTTACCTGATAATGAAGTATTGGCACTTGGCAAAGATGGACACGGCGGACTTTGGATTTGCCACGAAAGAGGAATCAGTAGAGCTGATTTGACTTTACCCATTCTCACATTTTCCGATTACCTAGGCTTAAGAGGAAGCCCTAATTCTATCCTCAAGACAGACAGTGCCTTGTATGTTGCTACCAATGAAGGACTTTTTTATCTTACCAAAGTAAGTAAAATGGAGCAACTTGTAAGGCTTATCAAGGAAGAAAGAAAAGAAGTAAAGGTAATAGAACGTAACATTCATACGACTATCCAGATTCAAGAAAACCCTTTTGTGAGTGAACTCATGACTCCACTCACTGACCCAGAAGAGAGTGCTGACCGAGCAACTCGCCGACAAAACCGCAAGAACCAACGAATTGCAAAAAGAGAAGCAAGAAATGCAAGTGAAAACCAAGAAGCAGATAGCCCTCAAATCACCCAAACAGAGACTATTCAGGTAAAAAAAGTAGTCAGTGAAAGCCCTCAAACAGTAAAGTATAGCTCCAAAGTAAGTAAGAGACCCCTCAATAATGAACTCAGACAAGGGGATGAAATCAATCTCCAATCCATTCCTTTTATATATAGCTCCATAGTAGGGATAGATGTAAAATGTCGCCAAGTAATTTCGTTTAAAGATAGAATCTTAGTGGCTACAAGTAAGGGGCTTTTTGAAATCACAAATCTCTACAATGCTAGACTTATCTATCCAGATGTGTATATCAATTATATCCATTTATCTCAAAATAAAACCAATCAAGTCTATCTAGCTACTCAAGAAGGTCTAACCATTCTTTCATTAGAAAATAATCAATGGCAAATAGAACTGGAAGAAAAGCAGTTTAATGAAGCTATCTATTCACTCGATGAGCATCAAGGAAGTCTATGGCTTGGAGGGGCACGTTATATCCATAAGATTCAGCTTGAATCTCAGAATCAGGTTTCAGAAATCAAAACGTATTCCCTGCCCAATAGCTATGCCGAGATGCCTGTAGTGAAGATAGTCAATGGAAAGCCCATTTTTGTGATTTCTACGGGTATCTATACATTGGATGAGAAAGGTAAAAAAATAATTTTAGAACCTACTTTGCAAAAGTACTTTAACCCTAGAACCAATACTATTTACAATCAAAGAGGCTATACTTGGCTTCTGCCACCCAAAGAAGATTGGCTAACACTAGAAGGAAACTCAGGAGATTTTTCTGAAATCACTCCATTCTTAGGCTTTTTTGAAAATATAAGTGATATCTATATTGATTCGCAAAATAATTTCTGGATAATAGCCAATAACCAAATCCATAAAATTAAGTCAGATGCATATCTCCAAAAGCAAACTATCTTTAAAGCTTTTATCAGAAAAGCATTTTACCGCAAAGAACCTCTTTCTCTAAATAATCTAAACCTAAACTCTAGTCAAAATAATCTCAGATTTGAGTTGTCATCTTCTTATTTTTTGGAAGAAAATCGCATAGAGTATCAATACAAATTAGAAGGCTTAGAGAATGATTGGTCTGAGTGGAATTCATCACCAGAGATTAACTTCCCGATACTGCCAAGTGGAAACTATGTGTTGAGAGTTCGTGCTAAAAATGTATTTGGGCAAGAAAGCCAAGAAGATAAAGTTGAGTTTGTAATCCATAAAAAAATATGGGAATACCCTGCTTTCTACCTCCTTGCATTGGTTGTTTTGATTGGTATAGGGTATTTAATACTCAAAATAAGACTCCGTTCTGTAGATATTTCTAAGAAAAAATTAGAAAATAAAGTGCGAGAAAAAACCCAAGAAATCCATAAAAAACAAATTTCTTTGGAAGAAGCCTTAGAAGAAATATCTACTCAAAAAGAACAAATACAGCAAAAAAATGAAGAACTTCATCGAGTCAATAGCCAACTAGAGTCCACCGTAGAAGAGCGAACTACCAAACTTAAATCTACCTTACTCCAGCTCTTACAAACCAACAAAGAACTAGATACTTTTATCTACCGTGCATCGCATGACCTCAAAGGCCCCATCTCACGACTGATAGGTTTGGTAAACCTCATCAGGATTGACCCTAAACAAGAAGAGATAGCCAAGCATCTTAATTATGTGGAGTTTACGGCTCAAAAAATGGATAGTATGCTGGATAAACTGATGAATATTCACTCTATCCATAGTGAACAAATAGAAATTGAGAAAATCTACGTAGGAGATTTACTTCAAGATATTAAAAGAAAATTTCAGGCACAGATAGGGCATCAAAAGGTATTCTTGATGACTAAAATACAAGCACCTGAATACATCTATAGTGATACCGTGCTTCTTAACATCATTATTCGGAATTTACTAGAAAATACCGTTCAATTTGCTAATCAGAGCACTGAGGTTTTTTCAGTCTCTAAATTTGAGTTAAATGTGGATGAAGAATTTATCCATATCAAAGTAACAGACAATGGACTAGGCATTTTATCCAATATACAAGACCGTATTTTTGATATGTTTTTTAGAGGACACGAAAGCTCGCAAGGCAATGGACTAGGGCTTTATCTGGTCAAAAAAGCAACTGAAAAACTAAATGGTCAAATTCACTTCAAAAGTGAACCCAAGAATTTCACTTCTTTTAGTGTCATCTTACCCAATCCAGAAAAAAAAACGACACCAAACCCAGAAGTGAGTCTTAAAGAGTAAGAGTTAAAATATACTTTTGATTGAGGTATCTTGACACCGCCAAATTTTTGAATTATCTAATCTTTGAAGTTCACTCACTGGTTTTAGTGCTTTGCTAACGCCAAACTTTACAGATAATTTAAATTTAGTAAAATGTTAAAAATAAACTAATCTTTATAAGCCATTAAAACACTCATTATCAAGTTGTTATAAATTTATAACTTATCTCTCACTTACGGACAATTGTTACAGCTTGGCGATGTGGCGGAAATCGAAGCACAAATTTTCAATTTAGTACAAATGTTTATTAGAATTCCAAATGTTCAATTTAGCACTGAACCCAGCATATTGCCAAACCGATGTTACAAGCTGGCCTTTTTCAGTCTTTGGTTGTTCGTTAATTGTTCAACATATAAATTTGTCGTCAATGTTCGGATATTTGTAGATGTCGAAATATTGTTAAAGACACCTGTTTCAATAATTGCTTTTGCCAATATTTCTATGACAGGAACTGAAACACTATTACCTACTAATTTCATCCATCTTGCTCTGTTTTTTGGTAAAATGTAGTCTTTAGGAAAACCTTGGATTAAACAAGCCTCTTCTTTTGTAATTCTTCTATAATTTTCTTTTTTATAAACTTTATTTATGAAAGAATTTCTGTGTTCTTCTTCGTTTTTTGCACTAAAAATTTTGGTTGTTACGTAATCGTTTGTATCGCTTGCAACAAGTGTCGGAAAGATATTTGAAGTTGGAAGAAAAATTCGATTTACTCCATAAAGTCCTGTGCTGATTTTAGTATTTTTAAAATCATATCTTGTTTCTGTTGGAATTAGTATTTCTTTTTCAATCAATAATGGTAATGTTTTTGAAAGAGAAATTTTCTTTAATTTAAGTTCTCTATTCATTTTTAAAACATCAACTACTAATAAATCATCATCACAATTATTGAGAATAATATTTTCTTCTTCGGATAAATCAATGGCTTTTTCTCGAATGATTTTGAATGAATAACTGTCCTTTTTTAATATTTTTAATTCAACTAATTCATTTAATTCGTTTTCATTAATTGAATTATCAAGGTCTTGAAAATGTTTTAATGACAAAGGGTTTCCGTCCAAATTTCCATAAGCACTTTTTCGTCTATTTTTGAGCAACAAATAACAAATTTTCTTTTGTCTTTCTGTTGTATCTAAAATGTCCCAAGAATGAATTGTTGAATGTCCATTTCGTAAATCATTGAATAAAAAATAGTCGTTTAATCCATTACTGGTTGATAAACTCATACTTCTTTGCGTAATGATTTCTCCAAATAAATCTCTTGGTTGTTCATTTTCTGTTTCAACAATTTTTTCATTGAAATCAGATAAAATGTCTGCCAATTTTATTTTCTTATCAATTGGTTTTGGAAGTTTGAATTTGTCTGCAAATTCTTTGTTTTTAAAACCAATTATATAAATCCTTAATCTATTTTGTGGAACTCCATAATCGAAAGAATTTAGAAGATAATGGTTAGCAAAATATCCTGCTTCCTTTATTCTTTCTAAAATATAAGTTAGTGCGTTTTTATTTCTTGGGTCAACCAAACCTTTTACGTTTTCAAAAATAAATGCGTCTGGTCGGGATTGATTTAGCAAAAATATGGTGTCGTTCCACAATTGCCCACGGTCATCATCAAAACCCAAATTTCGACCTGCGATTGACCAACTTTGACAAGGAACACCCGCTGTCAAAAGATTATGATTTGGCAGTTCTTTTATTTTAGTAATGTCGCCTAAATTTTTTTTGATTGGTTCGTTTGAATTTTTGCAATAAGTATCAATAGCATCTTTGCTTATTTCGCTAAAATGCAAACATTCTCCGCCATTGCTTTCAAGTGCCATTCTGAAACCACCAATGCCCGAAAATAAATCTATGAAATTGAATTTAGGATTTTCCATAGTCATTATTTTAAGAGGTTTTGGTCAAAATTTTGAGGCGGTTCAATTTCTAAAAACTCCCGATAAATTCTCTCTTTGTATTCTTTGCCTAGCTTGTTTACTTCGGTTATGAAAGTTTTGTATGTTCCTTCTCCACCAATTAAATCCCAAAATTCATTACCAATTAAAACAGAAGCATCTTCGTGCATATTGAACCAACGCATTGGGAAAGTCCATTTGTAATCAGATTTTTTGCCATAAGGATTGTAAACAAGTGCATAAAATGCGTGGTCAACTTGCTTTGGTTCCATCACCAATAATTTCAGCATTTTTTCTTTGCTTACTTTGGTTTGGTCGCTGTTCGGAAGCGGTGCTTTTAATTCAAAAGCATATTTTGTTTGTGTTTCTTCGTTATAGATGAAAATATCGCAAGTTACGCTTACAGGAATTGGGTCGCCACCACCTTTTCTAATGTATTCTAATTCTTTTGCCCAATCTGGTTTTATTTTGATTTCGCCTTTTTGATTATGTTCAAGATTGTTTAGAACTTCTTGAATTCTACGCAAACTTTCGCTTCCTACAATTCCGTTTACGCTATGGCCCATAGAGCAATGTCCGTGGTTTTCTGTTGCTACAACTTTGGCTAATCTTTCCCAAACACCACCAAAAGGTGTTACAAATCGTCTTTCAAAATGTGAGCCTTTAAATATTTCGTCAGGAACTAATGCAGAGTAAAGAGGTTTTGAAGAATGATGTTTTTCTTTTATAAATGGGTCTTTTACGAGTACATTATTCATAACTCTATCCATCATAGTCGAAACTACATTTTTTATTCCTTCGCCAACTCGTTTCTTTTTACTCATAATTCAATTAGAATATCGGTCTGCAAATTTATAATATTTATGTCTTTGTTTTTCGTTTTGATGTCGAAAGTTCTGGTCGTGTAGGCTTATAGGTAATGTTTTGCAAATTTGTGCAGAAATGGCATTACTTGCAGAACCATTGTCGCCTCCCCCTACCGCAAGTTTTAGCGAAGCGGACTTGTGGTATTCCTTACATCCAGTCTTCAGACTAGACTGAAACCAAGCTAAACAAACACTATTCTTTGCTCTTTTGCTACGCCCAGTCTGAATATTGGACAGAAAGATTGCTCCAAGTGCGGCTGTCGCCTAACACTTGAAACATTTTTTTATTTTTTTATAGACTGGCGATAGATGGGGGGACTTCGGAGACGAAAACTGTCTGCCACCACAAAACCTGATACGAAGCACAAAGCTTCATTTAACCACTGAACCGCCAATTTCTTGTAGGTGCTGTTGGCAGAGGTTATTTTAGTTTGTATTGTTCTTTCAATTTCTCCCACTGCTCTGATAGATAAGGATTGAATTTCGAGTATTCAACAACTTCAACTAAAACATAGTAAATTATAGTAATAAATAGTATTTTATGCTTATATTTGTGTTATGAAA
>JBBRUH010000097.1:0-14188 GCA_038248005.1 Cytophagales bacterium
AAACTGTGCTGAGATGACCGTATCTCCCTTTAAGTTAATATATCCATAGAGGTCGTTAATGCGTATTTTGGCTAAGTTTTCTTTAAAGTCAATATAGAGATTGTATTGAAATGGCACTACGATATTGCCTTTAGTATCCAAAAAGCCATATTGATTTCCTTTGGAAGCTTTGGCGAGTCCTTGCTGATAAGGGTGTAAGATTTGGTATTGGGCAGGCACTACAAATTCACCTTTTCTGTTGATAGCTCCAAATTTATCTTTGACTTGCACAATGGCAAGCCCCTCACTGAACTTCTCAAAGGTATCATACTCTATTGGAATGATGGTATTGTCTTTGGGATCTATACAGCCCCATTTTCCTGATAATTTTACGAGTGAAATTCCTTCTTCAAAATCCCATGCCCACTCATATTTTGTGGGTATGATTTTTTCACCTTTGGCATTGATAAAGCCATATTTTCCGTCTTGCTTTACCTTTGCAAGCCCTTCTACAAACCTAAATACTTCTTGGTATTCGGGCTTGATGATTACTTCTTTGGCTTCTGTCGCAAATCCCCACAGATTCCCTTCTCTAAAAGGAATGAGTGTTTTGTGATTGTTGATGATGATTTCTTTTTTTGAATTAGAAAGATTGCAAGCTCCCAAGGTAAGAGAAATGAGAGTAAGGCGAAGAATCCATTTTATTTTCATAAAACATAATAGCTTTTAGTTTTTTCTTAATTGGAAAAGTAGTTAAAATCCAAGAATTAAAAAAAATCATTCAATTAAATTTCATAAAAAAAATAATTTAACCTCCAATAGAGAGGTTTTTTTGTTCAATTACTCAAAAAAGTGACTAGTAACACTTTAAAAATAAAGCAATCATTTAGTTTGAGTAAAATCCTAATTATCAGACTCTTACAGTCTAATAACCAATAACTTATACCCAATCTCTTACTTAGCGTAGAGATAGTGAAATCAATAGTATATTTTAATTATCTGTAACAAAATAACAAATCTATACTAGTAACAAATATTTTTACTGAGGAACGATAATTAAATAAAGTGACAGATTAATTTAGATAAAACACTCATTGTCAGATTACTACAAACCTACAACTCATAATTTATAGCTCATCTCTCACTTAGGATCTATACGGCAAGAAAGGAGGGTAATGTCATCGGTATATTTTTGTCCCTTTTTAAAATTATTGATGCGAGTCATGAGATTGCCGTGGATTTCTGAGAGTTCTTTTTTTCTCCTAGACTCTAAGAAAGGAATTAATCTTTCCAAGCCAAATTGCTCTTCATCAGGATTTTCTATTTCTGTAACACCATCTGTATAAGCAAACAGAAAAAAGCCATTTAGATTACTGATGATGGTTTTTTCTAAAAAAGGAAGTGGAGAAAAAATTCCTAAAACGGTGGTGCCTTTGTTGAGGAGAGAGCTTTTCTTTTGCTGATAATCATAAAAATAGGCAGGATTATGCCCAGCATTGATGTATTGCAGTGTCTTTGCTTTTTCATCATAGAGTGCTATCAAAAAAGTAATAAAATGCTCTCCCTGTGCATTTTGATAGATTGAATAATTTAGCTCTTCCACGATTTGCTCTAAGTTTTCGGTTTGTCTAATCAGTGTACGCAATGATGCCTGAAAGTTAGACATCAGCAAGGCGGCTGGAATCCCTTTACCCGAAACATCTGCAATGCAAATCAAAAACTTATCTTCATCAATAGAGATATAGTCATAATAATCACCTCCAATCAAATCATGTGGAAAATAAGTTGCTTTGACTTTCAGTTTGTCTGTATTAGGAAGTTTGCGAGGGAATAGAAGAGACTGCACTTTCTGGGCAATTTCCATCTCCTTTTTATAAGCTTCTTGGCTAATTTGTCTTCTTACGAGTTTTTTGTTCTCGATAGCTACCAAGATAATATTGCTGAGAGCTTGCACAAATCGGTTGTCTATTTCTTCTTTGTAAAGTTCTCTCCCTGCTTGGTATTGACTTACAAACACATAAGATAGGATGCGATTTTTGTGTAATACTGGGATGACGAGGTCAAATTGTTGGAAGGCTTCGTTTTGGAAATTGATTTCTTTAACAGATGTGATGTCTTTAATATCTTTTAAACTTTCTAAATCTTCTAAGTTAGTAGAAATATCTTGCTTTGTGCCAAAATGCACCTTACACTCCCAAATTTCATCTAATACATAGAGAGCCATTCTAGAGATATTAAGATTGCCTCTGAGTGTAAATTTATACATCATATAGAGAGATTCTTCTGGCACATTGTTATTAATAGCCTGAGTAATCTCTAAAATAGCATTCAGTTCTAATTCTATTTGTTGAGCTTTAGCTTTATGATCATTTTGCTCTTGCTGTTGTTTTGGGGTCATACGCATCTCTTAAACCATTTCCGAATAAATTAAAAGCCAAAACCATCACGGCAATACAAAGACTTGGGAACAATACTAAATAAAAACCTCCGTCGACTGTAATAAAATTAAAGCCCTCGTTGACCATCACCCCCCAAGAAGCCATTGGAGGCTGTGCACTTAAGCCTAGAAAACTAAGACCTGCTTCGGTCAAGATAGCTGAAGCAAAGTTAGAGGTAAGAATTACAATCAAAGGCCCAAAAATATTAGGTAGAATATGCACAAAAATAATCCTGAAGTTTCCCATTCCTATCGCCCTTGCGGCTTCTATGTACTGCATCTGCTTGATGCCCATAATCTGCCCACGCACTACCCTGGCAATCTCTACCCAAGTAGTCAGCCCGATAGCAATAAAGGCCACAAAAATACCTCGCCCAAGTGCCAAGCTAATCGCAATAACGAGCATAATACCAGGGATAGACCATACTACGGTCATAAACCATAGGATAAAGCTATCTACCCAGCCTCCAAAAAAACCTGCTAAAGAGCCTAAGAAAATCCCGACTACAAATGAAATCACTACTGAGATGAGCCCAATTCCCAAAGAAATCCTGACACCAAATAAAAGCCTACTAAGCATATCACGCCCTGCTTTATCTGTGCCGAGCCAATAAGTTCGTTTTTCTACGTTCTTTTCTTCAAATTCTTCTAAAATTTCTACTCGGTTAAGCACGTGTTTTTTCCCTTGCAAATCAAGGTAAGTTACTCTCCTTGTCTCAGGGTCATATTTATAGTTGAGGTCTTTCATTTTATCAGACTGACCTACATAAATAGCCTTTACTACATCTATCATAGAGTAAGCCCTTTCTCGTCCACTTTCTCCAAATACTTTTACATAAAGCATCAAACTGGCATCATCTACACGATAGCTTTCTACTGGAATGGTCTGATACTCACTAGGTTGCCCAAAAAGGACAGCATATAAGAAGTTATATTTTTTGACTTTTAGATTTTTGCGAAAGTGAATAATAGTAGTAGTAAATCCTGGAGGTTGCTTGCTGATTTGGTCAGCACGGTCATCTGCATAGGGTGTTTTATCGGGCATGATGGAGTAACCCAAGATAGATACTATCACTGATAAAATAATCACTGCCAATCCAACAACTGCTGGTTTGTTGGCAAAAAATCTTTTCTTTATATAATAAAAAGGCGTGCGTACCGTCTCTTGTTGCATATATTCTATTCGACTTTATATTTCAATTTTTATTTTTAAATATGAGATAAATATTTTCTCAATGGGAAATTCGTTTCTCATTAGAGTTGTTACTTCTTGATTTTCAATGATTTACATCAATTTTTCATTTGGGAATCTTGGAATGATAAGCTAATATAAAAGCTTTTCACAAGCAATTTCCTATGTTTTCTATGTGTCTATGTGGTTATAAAAAAGCTAAAGTGTTGGTAGTCCGTATGTAACAACTCTATTTACTTATTCTCCCACATTATGTGCCATGAGTCCTGCCTTAGTAGCAAGATAACAATATTGAGCATATTGATTAATGATATCCAATTCTTCTGCTGCAATCGGTTCATCACGGTTAGGGTGCAGGCACTTTACCCAGCCTTTTTGCTCTAAATCATAAAGCGTTTGCACCAATACTTTTAAATCTAGTTCAGAATCAAGAGATTGCTGCAAATCAGCAAAAGGTTGCACAAAATAAAGTTCATCCAAGACATCAAACTCTAAATCTGTCATTCTGATTTTATTTTAATTTTCTTCCTTTCCATTGATACGTTTTGGTCTGTGCTGCCAAGCCTAAAACTACCACATAAAAAGGATAAATCCATTGTAAAGGGATAATTAACCAAATAAGCTTATTTTTTTTAAAAAAAATCAATAATCTGCATAAATATCCAAACTCTACCAAAAATTTTGCCCCAAGTTGGAATAAGAAGATTTTAAGTGGATATTTACCAAAAATACTCAAACCTCCAGCCATAAGCAAGCCCAAATGTAAAACAAAAATGAAAAAAGCCAATACTTTTGGTCGCCAATCTCGATAATACTTCCATTTACTTCCCCACCTTTTTCTTTGTGCATAGAAGCTTTTGAGTGATTCTTGTGCTTTGGTGTGTACCACAGCCTCTTTATTTTTTAAAAAATAAATTGAGTGAGGATATTTATCAGCTATTTTTTTCATCAAAAATTCATCATCTCCTGAGGCTATGTCTGTATAACCCTCAAACCCATTGACTTCTTCAAAAACAGCCTTAGGATAAGCTATATTGGCTCCATTTGCCATCGTAGGAATTCCCCAAGCCAAGCTAGATGCCCCACTGCCTACCAAACTTGCAAACTCAATGACTTGCAGACGGGCAAACAAACTAGACTCTATATGAAAAGTAACTCCAGCACTGATAAGCTTGGGAGAGTGAATCTGATAAAAACTCCAAAATATCTTTATCCAATCTGCATTAACACGGCAGTCTCCGTCAGTACTCAAGATGAGTTCTCCTTTTGCCTGTGTTACTCCTCTTTTTAAGGCTTCTTTTTTAGGTGCTGTGAAGGTCTCTTTGCTAGGAAGGTGCAATAGATGAAGGGGATAAGGGCTTATTTTTTGGTAAAACTCTACTTGTGCTACGGTGTCATCTTCGGAGCAGTCATTGATAATAATGACCTCAAACAGAGAGAAAGGCATCTTCTGATTTGCCAAATCTTCTAAAAGAGCAAGGATATTTTTGCCTTCATTGCGAACAGGTATTAGTACCGAGACAAGGGTTTGTGTATCTTTAGAATCAAATTTAAAATCTTTAGGAATCTCAAATTTTTGATTTTTTTCCCAGCCTAACCACAGAAATATATTCAAAAAGCTGTATATTGCTACAAATATGGTAATTGCTAAAATCATTTTAACAAAAAGTAAAAAATCTGTTTTTTAATCTAAAAAAATATGGAGCGTAAAGATACCACACAAAGCCCAAAGGAAAGAATCATCATGGGGATAGACCCAGGAACACAGATAATGGGCTATGGCTTGGTGAGGGTGTTAGGCAAAGAGCTTTCTATCATTAATTATGGGGTGATTTATCTTAAAAAATACAGCAACCATGCCCTCAAGCTCAAGAAAATATCTGAACGAACTACTGAACTTATCAAAGAGTACAACCCTGACGAAATGGCGCTAGAAGCTCCTTTTTACGGTAAAAATATTCAAGTAGCTCTCAAGCTAGGTCGTGCTCAAGGAGTCGCAATGGCAGCAGCACTTATCAATGAAATCCCTATCATGGAATATGCACCTCGTAAAATCAAACAATCCGTGACGGGCAATGGCAATGCCTCCAAAGAACAAGTAGCGGCAATGCTCAAAAAAATACTCAAGTTTGAAGATGATTCTGCCTTGCTAGATGCTACAGATGCACTTGGTGTAGCAGTTTGCCATTATTTTCAAAGTAACACGCCCCAAAGTAAATCCTCTGGCTGGGGAGCTTTTGTCAAAGCTAATCCTGATAGAGTTAAGTGAAGGATAGATTTAGTGAGGGGATGAAGAAGTAAAAAACTTTTTTCTGTCATTCCGTTAGGAATCCGAGGGTGTGTAAAAATACTACTGAAATATAAAGCTGTTATTTGATACTGAAATTAAACCTCTCAGATAAAAATAAGTCTATAAAAATATTGAAAATGTCATCTCAAAAAATATCTTAAAATGCTTTATTCTATCAAAAAATATCTCATCTTATCTCTTACTCTTTTGATGTTTGCTTGTGGAGATGAAAATCCTGAGCCAGAAACGAATCTATATTTCCCACCTACTACAGGCAGTACTTGGCAAACTACTACTCCTGAGAGTCTGGGCTGGGATGCCAGTAAAATACCTGACTTGCTTAATTTTATGGAAGATAATAACACTAAAGCTTTCATAGTCTTGAAAGATGGCAAAATAGTGATAGAAAGTTATTTTGGAAATGGCTTTACAAATATGCCATTTACAGCAACTAGCAACTGGTATTGGGCTTCGGCAGGCAAAACACTGGCTGCTTTTATGATAGGCAAAGCACAAGAAGATGGGTTTTTGGATATCAATGATGTCTCTGCTGACTACCTTGGAGCAGGCTGGACAAGCCTAACACCTACTCAAGAAAATGCCATTACTATCTGGCACCAACTCACAATGACTTCTGGACTAAATGATGGTGTAAGCAATAGTGATTGCACTGACCCAGAATGTTTAGAATACCTTGCCTCACCTAGCACTCGTTGGGCTTATCACAATGCTCCTTATACCTTGCTAGATAAAGTAGTAGAAAATGCAGTTGGGCAAGATTTTGATGCTTATTTCAATGCCAAGCTTCGTGATAAAATAGGAATGGATGGGTTTTGGCTTTATAATGGAAACAACCATGTATATTATAGTACTGCTCGCTCAATGGCTCGCTTTGGTTTGCTGATACTTAACAGAGGAAAATGGGATGAGCAAGTAATTATGTCTAATGCTGATTATTTTGAAGCAATGACTAATACCTCTCAAAATATAAATCCAAGCTATGGCTATCTTTGGTGGCTCAATGGAAAAAGCTCCTTTAAAGTTCCAGGCTTTCAGACTAGCTTTTCTGGCTCTGTTTCTCCACAAGCCCCTGCAGACCTGATAGCTGCAATGGGTAAAAATGGACAACTTGTGAATGTAGTTCCTAGCCAAAATCTGATAGTAATCAGGATGGGTGATGTGCCTGATAACTCCTTAGTACCTTTTCTTTTTCAAGATGATATGTGGGAACAACTTAATCTGGTCATTGATTAAATATGATTTTGAGATTAGTTCTTTATTGATGCTTCACAAACTCTTACCTTGACAATGGTAAATCTTACTATAAGAACGGGTTTTATTTTAGTAAAAGTATCAGGATAATTATCCGATTTAGTTTTTGTAAGGAACTTACTATCAAATTGTTATAAAGTCATAGTCAATAATTTGTAACTCATCTCTTACTTAACCTTATCACTTTTCTCCATTGGATAAGTTCATCATTTCGGATAGTTTTTGTCCTCCTTTGATGCCAAAATCTAGAGTAGTAATTGGGAATGGAATTGTAACGCCATTTTGGTCAAAAGCTCTTTTGATTGCCATAATTGAATCACTTTTTACTTTCAAATAGCTAGGTTGCTCAGGATAAGTAATCCAAAAACGAACATAAAAATTAATAGAACTTCCACCAAATTCATGATAATCAAATATAATATCTTGATCTGTTTTGACTCCCTCTACTGTCTGAATGGCTTCCAAGGTTACTTTTCTGACCTTCTCTAAGTTTTCTCCATACGAAACACCCACTGCTAAATCAATTCGTCTTTTGCCAGTTACTGTATAATTGATGATTTTACTTTGTAATACATCTTTATTGGGTATATAGACATATTGTCCTTGAAAGGTCTCAATCGTAGTTACTCTTAAATTGGTATCTACTACTTTGCCCATAATACCATCTATCTCTACTATATCACCAATAGAAACAGGGCTTTTAAATGCTAGAATAGTACCTGAAACAAAATTGGCAGCAATATCTTGAAATGCAAAACCAAGTGCTAACCCAATCACACCTACACCAGCCAGTAATGAGGTAACTGTTTTATCTAGATGCAAAACACTTAAGGAGGTAAAAAGACCAAAAGTAATAATAACGATATAAACAATGCGAGAAAATAGATTTTGTAATGCTCTATTATTTAGACTTTTTGATAGAAGTTTACTTATTATCCTTTTGATAAATCCAGCTGCTACATAAAATAATATCATGGTAACGACAGCCACAAGAAAATTAGGAAGCATACTAAAGAAGTCACTAATCCAAACTTCGACTTTTTCTGTGATGCGAGATAAAAATTTATTCAAATCAAATTTCATAAATAGAGGTTTTTTGTTTTTTGATGTAAAAGAATGCTATTATCATAAAAATAAAAACCAATATTTTGTTTAGAAAAAACTTTATGTTAGTAATTTTTTCAAAATAAAGACACTCATTTATTTGATTAAAAAAACTCATTATCAGATTATTATATACTCATAGTTCATCTCTTATTTAAGTGTGGATGATAATTCTACTCACTCAAAGAAATCCCTTTATTATCTAATTTGATGATGCGTTGCTTGTATAGCAAGCCCACTGCTTTTTTGAAATTCTTTTTGCTCATTCCTAGTTGTGCATAGATTTCTTCGGGGTTGCTTCGGTCATTAAGTGCCAAGAATCCATCTCCCTCTTTGATTTTTTCTAAGATTTTTTGAGAATTAGGTTCTATGGTTCGGTGTCCAACTTTCTGAAGACGCACGTCTATTTTATTATCTTCTCTGATTTTTTTGATATAGCCTTTCAGCTCATCCCCAGTATATAAGGGTGTAAAGATTTCATTGTCATAGACCAAGCCTTTGTATTGGTGATTAATGACTACATTGACCCCCAAATCAGTATCATCCCAGACAATAATATCTACTTCATCTCCTTCTTCTACGTCTAGTTCTTCATTGTCTAAGAAGCGGTGCAAACTTGCTGAACCTACTAGCCTCTCTGTACGCAAATCTTCATAAATATAAATGAGGTGAGATTCGCCCTCTTGCATTCTTCCTTTTTGCTCTTTAAAAGGCACAAAAAGGTCTTTCTCTATACCCCATTCCATAAATGCTCCATACTGACTTATTTGATTGACAGTCAGAAAAGCTACTTGATTCACTATAGCTTTGGGAGTTTGTGTAGTTGCAATGAGTCTATTTTCATTGTCTTTATAAAGAAATACACGTAGCTTATCTCCTATTTGCGTACCTTCAGGGATAAATTTACCTGGCAAGAGTACATCCATTTCTGGATCTTCTTCTCCTTCGGGTTGAGGAATCCCAAGATACAAACCACTTGCAGTATCTCTTAAAACTTCTAATTCGTGAAAATGACCTATTTTGAGCATGATGTGTTATTGAAAAGAAATTTATCCTATAAAAATTGACTTAATCTAATACTTTTATTGGAATAATTAAATAATTTAGTAAAAATTAGAATGCGAAATTATGTTAGATTCATTACATATCAAAAACTATCGTCTATTCAAAGACTTTAAAATAAATTCACTCAAAAGAGTAAACCTCATTATGGGTAAAAATAATGTGGGCAAAACCTCTCTATTAGAAGCAATTTGGTTATATATTCATCAAGCAAATCCTTCAGCCTTTGAACTTATTTTAAGACAAAGAGGTGAGAATATAAGAAATTTTAGAAATGAAAATAGACCTGAGGAAATAGACAAAATACAGGCTATGTTTAAGTCTTTATTCTACAAAAGAATATTAGCAGATAAATATGAAAACCGTGCTTCTACCAGCCCAGTCAATAATTCTGACAATGAAATCTCCTTATACAGATATTTGCAACTACATATAGCTCTGATACAATCCGTGCCTTAGAAATGGTAGCAGAAAAAGAAAGTCAATTAGAGCAAACTCAATTTATTAAACTTATCTATAAAAATAATGAAGCACGGGCAATTGAGTACAATCTAGAAAATGTGAAGGTAGCTATTGAAGAGAATATTGAGCTAAGATAAAAGATGTAAATTGTTAAAACACTATTGGTAGAAGGAAATCAAGATAAATCTTTTGTGGAAGTTTTGCTCAAAAGAAGAAAGATTAAATATAAAAATTGGGAAATCAAAGATTCAAAGGGTTTACCAAAGATGCTAATCATACTCGAAACCTTGATTCAGTCTGAAAACTTTGAAGTAGTGGGAATTATGATTGATGCAGATACAGAGTTACTACAACATTGGCAAATAACCATTGATTTACTCCATAAAAAAGGCTACTCAATACTTCCTAAAAAACCTGATTTAAAAGGAACAATTATAGAAGGAACTTTAAATTTACCCAAAATAGGTGTTTGGATAATGCCTGATAATAAAACAGATGGAAAATTAGAAGATTTTATTACTTATCTCACCCCTGAGCCAAGCAAAGATGAACTTTTTAAATTAGCTAAAGAAACAGTAGATAATATGTTTAAACAAGGGATTCAAAAGATAAGCAAAGTAGATAAATCAAAAGCAATTCTCCATACTTGGTTGGCTTGGCAAGAAGAGCCTGGGCTTTCTCTTGCACAAGCTGTTAATGCAAGATTTAAAAAAAGATATATACTTGATGATGGCAAAGCCAATGATTTCTCAAAGTGGCTTCAAAAGCTATTTAAATTTAAATGAATACATAAAGTCTTTAAAACTTATCAGCCACTATGTAAGATAGTAGTTGATAAGTTTTAATCAGATTCTTAGTAATGAATCAAAGACTGTATATCGTAATTTTTTAGCTTCTCTCTTCCATTCAGAAAATCCAACTCTATCAAAAATGAAATATGAACTACAGTACCACCCGCTTGTTCTATCAGCTTAGTAGCTGCTTCGGCCGTGCCACCAGTAGCCAACAAATCATCATGTAAAAGCACTTTAGCACCCTTAAAAATAGCATCTTCGTGCATTTCAATCGTATCAGAGCCATATTCTAGCTCATAAGATTGGGTAATCGCCTTTGCAGGTAATTTACCTGGCTTGCGGATAGGTACAAAACCAGCATTTAGTTTCTCAGCCAGATACATCCCAAATATAAAACCTCTGGACTCTATCCCTGCCACGAGGTCTATTTGGTATGATTTAGCAAACTCAGTCAGTGCTTCTCCAGTTTCACGAAGTGCTTTAGGGTCTTTGAGAAGAGTGGTGATGTCTTTAAAAATAATTCCTTCTTTTGGAAAATCCTTTACATCTCTGATGTATTGTTTAAAATAATCGCTCATTCCTATTTTTTAATTAAAGCTATTGACAAAGTTCAAAATTGGTACAAAAAACCGTGCTTTGCAAAATAAATCTTGTATTAGACTTAAATTTTATCTATAAAGTAAGTGAACAGATGGTAAATGATTGAGTAATTTTAATGTAGTATTTTAAACTGACACAAATTTATTTTAGCAAAAAAAACATCCCTAGTTTTAGAAACTAGGGATGTCTTGGGAAGAGATAAGTTATTAATTATTGGGTTATTAGGAGATAATTAGCTAATAATAAGTATTTTAGTAAAAATTTAATACGGCAACTCATCATTTATAATTTATAACTCATCACTGATTAAAACAGTACTTTTATTCTGCTGTATAGACGTTGTTTTTGCGATTTATATCCGCCATACGTTCGCTAGGGTCTATCTCTATGCTCTTGATAGTAGAAGATGCTTTGCCAATCTCAAGGGTATAATTAGGATATACCCAAGCCCAATCAGTATGTAAGATAGGTTTTAGACTTGCATTCTCAGCAGGTTTTTCTCCTCTCATAACCTCTAACGGGATGTAATGTAACTCTTTGCTACCATCTTTATAAGTAATAACTACATCTAATGGCATAGGCATTCTTCCTGCTTTTTCTAAAAGAATTTGCGTTTTGCCCTCTTTTTCTGTTACACTCTTGATGCCATAGTCTATGGTGTAGGTCGTATTGACAAAATACTCTTTGTACCAATCTAGCTCTAAGCCAGAGACTTTTTCCATAATACGAATGATGTCATTGTCATTGGGATGCTTGAATTTCCAAGTCTCAAAATAAAGTTTCATTCCTTTCATAAGAGCCTCATCACCAATCACATACCCTAACTGTGCTAAGAATATACATCCTTTAGAATAGGCAGCCATACTGTAGGCACTGTTATACTCAAAGTGATCAGCATGTGTACGCAAGGGTTCTTCAATTCCTCTCTCTACGATTCTGAAGTAAGACCTATAAGATCCTTTATGAGGGTTCTCACCTCCTTGTATATACCCTCCAGCAAAGGTATTGAAGCCTTCATCCATCCAAGCATAGAGACTTTCATTGGTAGCTATTACACCTTGAAACCAGCTATGAATTAGCTCGTGAACGGTTACACCTACTAACCCACCTAGCGAGCCATCACCTAGTATCAGTGTCGCCATTGGATATTCCATTCCACCATCTCCACCTTGCACTACAGAGTAGCTTTTATAAGGATAGACACCAAAGTTTTCGTTCATTTTTTGGAAAGCTTTGATGGTATATTCAGGTAGTTTTTTCCAGTTTTCGGTGCGTTTTTCATCTCCTTTCAAGTAAAAAAATCTTAATAAAGGACCATCAGGAACTTGAGCAGTCTCATGGATATAGTCAGGGTCAGCAGCCCAGACAAAATCATGCACGTTATCAACTTTAAAGTGCCAAGTAAGAGTTTTACCTTTAGGACGATTTACTTTTTGTCCTTCTTCTTCATAGCCATAACCTATCTCTTGTGGGTTTTGCAAATAACCCGTAGCAGCTATGATATACTCTTTATCAATATTAATTTTGACATCAAAATCTCCCCATACACCATGAAACTCACGACCAATGTAGGGATTAGAATGCCAGCCTTGATAATCGTATTCACACATTTTAGGGTACCATTGAGCCATAGAATAATCTACGCCTTCGGAGTTATTGCGTCCTGAGCGGCGAATCTGCACAGGCACTTGTCCTTCAAACTCCATTTTAAAAACTGACTTTTGCCCAGGAGCAATGCCTTTATCAAGCTTCACCTCTAGGATAGTGCCTACTTCTTTAAAGCTTAGTTCTACACCGTCTTGGGTGAGTTTTTTAACTCTTTGATATCCGATTTCCTCAGGACTTAGCTTAGAAATACGGTCTCCTACACGTGAGTCAGGATCAGAGATGAGTCTAGAGCGTGTATCCATCATACTCCCTGGCTGAAAAGCATTAAAATACAAGTGATAAAAAACTTTATCCAGTGTTTCAGGAGAGTTATTATGATATACCAGTGTTTGCTTGCCAGTAAATTGATGTTTTTTGACATCCATATTTACGTCCATAGAGTATTCTACTCTTTGCTGCCAGTAAGTATCTTTTTGGGCGAAAGTATCAACAGTCATCCCTAAAATTGCGTAAGCCATGAAAAGACTTAATCCGATTATTTTTTTCATTAGATCTATTTTTTCTTTTAAAACGTTTCCCAATTTTAGGTAAAAAATAAAAAATAAAAAAAATCTTTTACTTTAGTATTGTTAAAAACTTCATAAAACCTTACTTTTAGGTTTAATAACTCTAATTCTATGAATTTTATCTCTGAATACATTGCTGATTTACGCAATCAAAAAGAAATCTGGGCAAAGGTAGAACCCTTGGTCAAACACATCACTTACCTTGAGGCAGAGCTTAGACTTGCTAAGCTTCGCTTAGACGGGATACCTCAATCTGATGAACCTTCTAAGAAGTTTTTTTCAGAAGTCAAAACCACCAAACGAAATAAAGACCTCAGCCTAGAAGAGAGAAACCTTTATCGCGCAGTCGGTGAACTTTCTTTTGTGATAGCCAAAGCAGATAACCTTCTGCGTGAAAGTGAGCGTCAGGCTTTTCATCAAGTTATCTTAGAAGAGTTTGGTGAAAATAGCTGGATAGCTGAAGACCGATTTCATCTAATAGATAAAACGCCTACTTCTGATGCCGAAAGTACTTACAACCACGTTATATTCATGATTAAACAAAATAAACAGGCCTTGACAGAAGATTTGGTAGAAACATTCACACGGGTAATCATTCGAGTGGCAGAGGTTGCGAATATTCACGAAAATCAAATGTGCTATATCAATCGTTTTGAAGAAGATTTAGCTAAAATATTTGCTCAGAGTTAATCTTATTGCTAATTAAAGTATTCAACAACTTCAACTAAAACATAGTAAATTATAGTAATAAATAGTATTTTATGCTTATATTTGTGTTATGAAATTATCTGATTATGCAAAAAAGATAGGAGTAACTTATAG
>JBBRUH010000098.1:0-14134 GCA_038248005.1 Cytophagales bacterium
AAGATTGTTGAATATACTTTACTACATTCTTATAATTTATTTCATTATTATCACTTCTTAAATTTTCTTTCATGATATCAAGATAAAAACTTAGCGTATCTGCATCTTGTGCTAAACCAAGCAATGGGTCATCTCCAAATGTTTCTTTTCCATTTTCATCCAAATCAACTGCAAATTCAGGTTCTTCCCAATATTTCTCTAAACTATATTTTTCTCTAATGAACTCTTTTTCATTCTCACGTCCTCTTTCATTACTTTCAGTATGATGTTCTCCTACGATATTAAGTTTGTTAGACTCTATTTTTCGCTGTATGGGCTGATTCGTTTCAGGTTTCAAACCTATATGATTAGAGATTTTGTTTGAGGATGAATCTAAGAAAGGATTAATATTTGGATTGTTTGGGGTTAAAAAGGGATTTTCTTTTAATTGGGACGGGCTGAAAAAGGGGTTAGTACCTTGATTTTTTGACGTTAAGAAGGGATTATTAATTTTTACTAAATCATTAGATTCATTTCGTGGGTTTTTAGCTTGATTTGAATCCTCTTTTTGCTTATAATCTGCCATATTATTGGTCGAAGGATATAATGTTTAACTTATTTAACGACAGATTCAAGTAAGTTAGAGGAATATTTTGATTTTAACAAATTTCCATAAAAAATATTTTACTATTTACTTTCAGGATTATTTGCTATAAAAAACATCTGCACATACTCGCTATTTTTAGGAGATAGTATTATTACAAGTTCTTTTTTGGTAAGTGTTTCAAGCTCTATCTCATCAGTAGGAGTTTGTGGGTTTTTTTGCACAATTAAGCGAGTGTCATCAGGGTTAAGTTTCCAATGCTTTACTTCGGGGTCACTGCCTAATATACTTACCTCATACGTGCCATCAGCTCTAAATTCTATGTATGAGCCAGCCACATATTCATCCATTAATTGCTTCCTTTTTTGGGGAGTCATTCCACTTGCTTTGAAATTATTTTCAAGTGTAGGTGTTTTGAAATCGATTAGAGTCCATTTACCTACCAATAACTTAGACTTATCTGTGGAGTCATAAGAAGGAGTGAAGTTAGTGAGGCAAAACACAACCAAAAGTGATATAGAAGAAAGAGTAAATAAATTATTTTTCATAGCAAAAAAGTTTATGTTTTCAGTATTAATTGCAAACTACCTTACAAATTTAGTATTCGTAAAATCATTAAAAAAGTTAAGATGCTATGAATATGGTCTTAGAGTATGTGCCATTTTTTTGCTTTGAAATTACTATCAGTGTATCAGATTGTAATTTCTGAATAATTAACTCCGTGTAATTTTTTTGCCCATCTTGGGTTAAAATCAGTTTATCTTTGTCTTTGAGTTTCCAAGTTCCTTTCTGTATAATTTCTTCGCCCTTGGTATTTAGCTCAAAAGTATTGTCCTTTTTGAAAGTTAGTGAGTTCTTTTTTACTTGCTCTTCAGTCATTTTAAGGGCTTTGAGACGTGATTTTTCGGGTAAACTATCTAGCAAAGCTTTTCTCTGGCTATCCAATAGACTTAACTGAGCCTCCATATCATAGACCATGTGCCAAGTTTTATAGAGTTGAGGTTGTTCTTTTTTTGTTTGGCAAGCATTCAAAAGAAATATAATAGTAAGAATAAAGGCAAATCGCATATTTTATAATTGTTTATATTGTGCAATATTGAGCAATTTTTAGTAGAAAAAACAAAAAAGCTTACTCCGTGATATTTTAAAATTCTAAGAAAACATTAGCTAATTCTGCTCCAGTAATTTTCTTGCTTTGCAGATTTCTGCAAATAAACCCTCAAAGGTAGATTTTCAGGTTTCTGGAGGTTAAGATCATCCTCTATGATTATTTTAGCGGCTTCTCTTGCAGTTTGTAAAATACTGGCATCTTTTGCCAAGTCTGCAATCACTAAATCCATCGTACCGCTTTGCTGTGTACCCATCATATTGCCAGGACCTCTTAGTTTTAAATCTACCTCTGCTATTTCAAAACCATCTGTAGTGCGTACCATCGTTTCTAGGCGAACTTTGGCTTCTTTACTGAGTTTTACATCTGTCATCAAGATACAGTAAGATTGCTCTGCACCCCGCCCTACACGCCCACGAAGCTGGTGTAGCTGTGCCAAGCCAAATTTTTCGGAGTTTTCTATGACCATCACAGAGGCATTAGGTACATTTACACCTACTTCTATGACCGTAGTAGCTACCATAATATGTGTTTCTTTTCGGATAAAGCGTTGCATTTCATAATCTTTGTCCACAGAACTCATTTGCCCATGCAATATACTGATTTGAGCATCTGGGAAAGCCCTTGCTACACTCTCATAGCCATCCATAAGGTTTTTATAGCTTAGTTTTTCAGACTCTTCTATGAGTGGATAGACCATGTAGATTTGCCTTCCTTTTTTTATCTCTTCTTTGATAAAGCCAAAAACACGCAGACGATGTGCATCATATCTATGGGCAGTCTTAATGGGTTTACGTCCTGCTGGAAGTTCATCTATGACAGATACTTCCAGATCTCCATACAAGGTCATAGCAAGCGTTCTAGGGATAGGTGTGGCAGTCATCACCAAAATATGTGGCACTACTTCGGGGTTTTTATTCCAAAGTTTGCTTCGCTGTGCTACACCAAAGCGGTGTTGCTCATCTATGATACATAATCCTAGATTCTCAAACTGCACTTTATCTTCAAAAAGAGCGTGTGTACCTACCAATATTTTTAGGTTACCATTTTCAAGTCTTCCGTGCAATACTCTGCGGTTTTTGGTGCGAGTAGAGCCTGTGAGCAAGTCTATGGTGATGCCCATTTTGTCTGTAAACTCTTTTAGACCTTGGTAATGTTGCTCTGCCAAAATCTCAGTAGGAGCTACCAGACAGGCTTGTGCTCCATTATCTACTGCCATAAGCATCGCTAGAAAAGCCACGATTGTTTTACCACTTCCCACATCCCCCTGCAAAAGTCTATTCATCTGTTGCCCAGAAGCCATATCTTTGCAGATTTCTTTGACCACTCTTTTTTGGGCATTGGTGAGTGAAAAGGGGAGATGCTCAGTATAAAATTGTGTAAGTAATTCTGTTTTGATGAGCATTTGCCCTTTGTAGCGTATTTTCTTATTTTGCTGTTGGTGAAGAATTTTTAATTGTAAAAAAAATAATTCTTCAAATTTGAGCCTATTCGTAGCGTGTCTAAGCCAATTCGCATTTTTAGGATAATGTATCTGTACGAGTGCATCCCTGCGTGAGATGAGTTTATGCTCTTTGATGAGTGCTTCGGAAAGGTTTTCTTCTATGTGTTGGTAAGAAATCTCTAAAAGCTCTTGAATCATTTTACCGATGATTTTACTAGAGATAAATTTTTTCTTGATCTTTTCAGTTAGTCCATAGACAGGCTGCAGATAGCCTGTTTGTTGTTCTATGTTGGTTACTAATTCTATTTCAGGATGTACAAGGCTAAATTTCCCATTAAAATATTGAGGCTTACCAAAGACAAGGTATTCAGCACCTAGTTTTAGATTTTTGAGTTGCCACTGTACTCCCTGAAACCAAAGCAATTCCATTGCTCCAGTACCATCACTAAAAGTAGCCACCAATCTTTTTTTAAATCCTTCGCCGATGGTTTCCCAGTTTACGATTTGTCCTTTTACTTGTAGGTAAGGCATATCTTCTTCTAGTTCTGCAATAGGGTGAATCTGGGTTCGGTCTTCGTGGCGAAAGGGAAAATATCTGATTAGTTCGTGATAGGTATGGATATTTAACTCTTGGTTAAGTAATCTAGCTCGTTGTGGCCCTACTCCTCTCAGGAAGTCAATCTTAGTTTCAAAGAAGTCGCTCATTTATTGTGTTGTTTTCCTTAGCGAAGTTAAGGATTTTAGCCGTGATTTAAAAATAAATACATTTAAATTACTTTTAAATAAGTTTTTTCATTTTTTTGAGCAAAATCACAATTTAGGAGGCTTATTTCTAGTAAAAAATAAAAAACTCTACTGATAACATCAGTAGAGTTTCCGATTACACACAAACTATTAACTATTTATAAAATACTTTAAATCTATTTTGAGAAGAAAAACAAAAGGGTAATTTTAATTATCCTTTTTTATGTCGTTCCATACTGCAATTATACGATATATTTTCCTTTTTTCTTTCTTAAAATAAAAATCCAAATTACTCGTGTATGTTTTTTTTAATATAAAAATAAAAAAATGAGATAAACACTTGATTTTATGCTATTGGCAGTATTTTTTAATTTTATCTTCTATCAAGGTAATGTCTATTTTAGATAACTTTTCCCAAATTTCACAGGATTTATCTACTTTTCCTTCCTTTAGATAGCATTCCCCGAGTAAGAGATGCATCTCATCAGATATTTTATTTTCTTTATTTAACCTTTCTAATAGATTTATAGCCTGTTTTGTTTTGTTTTTTTTATAAAAAAGTGTTGCTTTTGCAAAAAGTAACTGTGGATTTTGGGTATCTCTTTCATTTACTTTTTGAATATTTTCTGTTGCTAGGTCGTATTTATCTTGTTCTAAATAATACAAAGCAAATTGGCTAAGCGTATAGACTTCTTTTGGATTAATTTCTAATGCTTTTTGAAAATAGACTAAACTTGAATCTTTTGAACCTTTTGTAAGCCCCTCTAATACACCCAGATTTGCCCAAGCTAAATCAAGTTTTGGATTAAGCGACAAAGCCTTTTTTAAATCTTGTTTTGCCTCTTGGTTTTTTTTTCTTTTAATCTGAATATAACCTCTGCTATCATAAGCATCAGCATTCTTGGGCTGTTGTTGGATTACTTTATTCAAATCTAAATAGGCAGAGTCATATTTGGAGGACTCTAGATAAGCTTTTGCTCTATAAAAATAGATTTCTGCTGAATCTGGGTAAGTACTAATCACTTGTGAAAAGTCGGTAATAGATTTATCATATTTTTCTAGGGAAAAATATAAATTAGCTCTATTAAAATAGGCATTCGTAAAATTTGACTTGATAGACAAGGCATGATTATAATCTTTTAGTGCTTTTTGCCACTCTAATGTTTTGAAATATACAATTCCTCTGTTATTATATATATCCGCAAAAGTACTATCTATTTTTATACCTGCATCATAATACCTTAGTGCAGCATTATAATCTTCGTTTTTGAGGGCTTCATTACCTTTTACAAAAAACTTTATCATACGGCTGTTATATTCTGAACTTTGGCAAGAACCCACTAAACTTAGGATAATCCAAAATAAGATAGTTTTTCCGTTTTTGGGAATAAGCTTTTTTTTTCTGTTATATGGCATTTTATTAAGTCTTTAATTTAATGGTTTTTACCGATTAATTATGTCAATCTATCGAAAAAGGTGTTTTAGTACGAAAAAAAACATATACTTTGCTTTTGTTATAATTAAAAAGATATTAATTTAGAACAACAAACAAAACTATACACTAATATGAGATCTAACGACAAAAAAAATAACAGTAGCCGTAAGTTAATGCAAGATTTAGAAGGTGCAATCCGTGATTTGAAAGAAATACAAAAACAAAGAGATAAATTAGTAGAAGACTTCAAAATAGAGAAAAGTAGCTTTAACCGTGATAACAGTGCTAGTGGGCGTTCATAAACCTCAATAACCAACTCATTATTTTTTTAGAGAAACACATTTTGATTGACGAGTTTTTGTAAAACTCGTCAATCAAAAAGTCTTTACAAAATTTTAAGATTCCATTTCTTCTATTTTAAAAGCTATTTCTTCCCATTCAGATTGAACAAGTTCCATTTTTTGCTTTACTTCATCATAGGCTTTTTGAGTCTTTAATAATTCCTTTTCATTTTGATAAAGAGAAGTATCAGCAAGTTTGATTTCTAGCTTTGCTTGTTCACCCTCCAGCTTTGTGACGTAATCTTCTTTTTCAGCCAATTGTTTTTTAAAGGCTTTTAGCTCTTTTTCAGCTTGTTGATCAGCGGGGTTAATAGGCTTTTTCTCTTCTTTCTTCTTCTTGGGAGCAGGAGAGGAGGGTTGGCTTTTAGCTCGCTCTACTTGTTTTTTTCGCCACTCTTCATATTCTTCATAGGTACCAGGATATTCTTTGATTCCATCATCTTCTATATACCAAATTTTATTAGCTACTTGAGATAAAAAGTGTCTATCATGTGAGACTACTACATAAGTACCAGCATATTGCTGAAGTGCCTGTACTAAAATACTGACTGACTGCACATCTAAGTGGTTGGTAGGCTCATCTAACAGTAAAAAATTAGCCTCAGAGATAAGTACTTTGGCAAGAGCCACTCTTGATTTTTCACCTCCAGAAAGTACTTTTATTCTTTTGAATACATCATCGTTTGTAAAGAGGAAACAACCTAAGAGATTTCTTAACTCTGTTTCTGACTTACCACTTCCTGCTTGCATCAACTCGGAAAGCATATCATTTTCTACTTTCAAAGATTCTAACTGGTGCTGTGCAAAGAAAGCATAGCGTACATTATGACCCAGTGAACGAGTGCCTTGGCTTGGTTCTGTTCCTACTAAGATACGCAGTAAAGTAGATTTTCCTTTTCCATTCGCACCGATGAGGGCTATTTTATCGCCACGCATGATGGTTGCTCCTGTATGTTCTAGTATTTTTAAATCTCCATAAGATTTACTGATGTCTTTAAGCTCTAAGACTTGCTTACCCGAAGGTTGCCCAAAATTAAATTTAAAACTTACGGCTATTGCCTCATCATCTACTTCATCTATCCTGTCTAATCTATCTAGTGCCTTTACTCTTGATTGTACTTGACGAGCTTTGGTAGCTTTGGCACGAAATCGCTCAATAAACTTTTCTGTTTGCTTTATTTTTTGTTGCTGATTCTCATAGGCAGCTTGTTGTATTTCATTGCGAAGCACTTTTTCTTGCTCATAAAATTCATAGTCACCTCCATAATAGTTAAGTTGCTGATTAGAAACTTCTACGATGATTTGGGCCGCATTCTCCATAAAACGGCGATCGTGAGAGACCAAGATAATCGCACCTTCATAGTTTTGTATATAGTTTTCAACCCATTGGATAGAAGGCAAGTCTAAATGATTAGTAGGCTCATCAAGCATCAAAAGGGAAGGCTTCTGCAATAATAACTTAGCAAGCATCACACGCATACGCCATCCACCTGAAAATTCTTTAAGTGGCTTATCTAAATCTTCAGTTTTAAAGCCTAAACCTTCTAATACTTCTTCGGCTTGCGAACCAATAGTGTATCCACCTAATGTTTCAAAACGCTCTTGACAAGCACTTAAATCATGTACTAACTCTTCAGAGTAGTCTGTCTCGAGTTGATGGATAATTTCATCCATTCTTATTTGAAGAGCATTTTGTTCTGCGAATGCTTCTTTGGCTACACCCAGAATACTATCATTGCTTTGGTATGATAGCAAATCTTGGTTAAGAAAACCAAGTGTGCAATCATTTGCCATTGTGATATTACCCTTGTCAGAGGTATATTCACCCACGATTAATCTTAAAAGTGTAGATTTTCCTGTGCCATTCGCACCGATTAATCCGATGCGGTCTTTGGGTTTGATATGAAGATTGGCATTTTGGTATATCGGTCTTCCACCAAAATAAAAGTCAAGGTTATTAATTGCTAACAAAACTCTGTGATTATATTCGAAATTTTTTGCAAAGTTAAGAGAAAAAAACACGGAAACTAAGTAAAAGGAGCAAAAAATAAGTGAGAGAATTATATAGTCAGAAAATAAGCTAGTTTTTTAAATGTTTTTCTTAGATGTTGACTCTTGATATTTCTACTCCTCGAGGAGATTGGAGGTTTCCTTCATCTTCGGCTGTAATGATTATTTGTTTTATTCGAAAAGGACTAACTGTATTTAATTCACCTTTTCCTGAGTTATTAAGTTCAAGTCGTCCCAAGTTTTTGATTTCATTTTCATTGGTTACTCCCCAGACCACATATACTCTTTTAGGAGGTTGGATTCGGTCTGGACTTGCTAGTTGTGTAGCCTTTACTTCAATACTTGCATTTTCATTCCTCCCACCTTTAGTTTTTACTGAAAGCTTTGCAGCAGGTGTAACCTGAGAAACTGGAAAGTTGGCAGTAGATGAACAAGCTATAAAACTACTTATTGTAATGAATAATGCTAAGTTTTTTAATGTTTTCATGTTTGTTTATAAATTATATTTTAATGTTTGTGTGCGTGCTTTACCTAACTTACTATCATCATAAATTGACAGTGAAAAGTAAATAAGACGTTTTTTATTATTATAACAAATCTCTTACAGTTTTGTTGATTTTGTTTTTTAGTTGCTTGAAGTAGTATTTTCGTAAGTAATTTGATTGATAATTAATATCAAGTGATAACTTGCAAAGTTTTTTGTCCATTTCATGATTTTAAACTACTTTAGGCATAATATATAGATTTTTCAGACTAGAAAACTTGAATCTCTTTCAATAAATTCTTCTTTTAACTTAAATAAATTTATGTTTACTGGAATCATTGAGTCCTTAGGAACTATCAAAAGTCTTAGGAAAGAAAATACAAACCTACACCTTGAAGTAGAAAGCTCACTTAGCTCTGAACTAAAAGTTGATCAAAGTGTATCTCATAATGGCATTTGCTTAACGGTAACTAAGATTTTTACTCAAAGCTATGAAGTTACTGCCATTGAAGAAACCCTTCAAAAGACTAATCTAGGCAATCTTATAGTGGGTAGCAAAGTAAATCTAGAGCGAAGTATGCTCATGAATGGTCGCTTAGATGGACATATTGTACAAGGGCATGTGGATCAAATTGGGACATGTATTGGAGTAGAAGATAAGGATGGTAGCTGGATTTTTAGCTTTGAATACGAGCCTACGCAGGGAAATGTTACTGTTGAAAAAGGCTCAATTTGTATTAACGGTGTAAGTCTTACGGTGCTTAATTCTGGCAAGGGGCAGTTTTCAGTGGCTATTATTCCTTATACTTACGAGCATACTGGTTTTCATCAAATTAAAAAAGGAAATCAAGTAAATTTAGAATTTGATGTAATTGGTAAATATGTTCAGAGAATTTTAAGTCCTATGCTTGATGGTCTTAAACTCCAATAAATACTAGATTTAAATTTTAATTATTCATGAAATTTATAGTAAAATTTTTCGTGTAAATAATAGACCAAGAAACCCATAGATAAAACAACAAAAAAATGAAAATAACCCCTCTTAAATGTATGATAGTGGATGATGATGAGGTATCAAGAAGTATTATCAGCCATTTGGTCAGAAAAAATGATTTATTGGAGTTAGCCTATACGTGCGAAAATGCGATTGATGCACATAATATCTTAATAAAGGACAAAGAAATTAATGTTTTGTTTTTGGATGTAGAAATGCCAGAAATGTCAGGGCTTGAGTTAGTACAGATGCTTGATAAGAGAGATATAAATATCATACTAACCACAAGTAGAGAAGATTATGCAGTAGAAGCCTTTGAGTATAGTGTATTTGATTATCTTGTAAAGCCTATTACTTACCCTCGTTTTTTGAAGACTATCAATAAACTACAAGAAGATAGAGGCAGTAAATCTACTGATAATAATACCGAATTAAGTGAGGATGAGCAAAATAACCATGAGTTCTTATTTGTGCGTTCTAATCATAAAATAATCAAGATAGATCCTAAAACGATTGCTTACATAGAAGCACTCTCAGATTATATAGTGATTCATACTGATAATCATAACTATACAGTACACTCTACTATGAAGGGAATTTATGCAAAATTAGAGCCTTTCAAAAATTTTGTGCGAGTACACCGCTCATATATTATTAATGTAGAGCATATTGAGACGATACAAGATGTACAAGTAGTTGTCAAAAAACAAGCTATCCCGATAGGGAGGTCTTATCGCAGTGAATTTATGGATAGGTTAGATATTCTCTAAGTAAGAGATGAGTTATAAGTGATGGATTATGAGTTTGTAATAAT
The DNA here is from genome assembly GCA_038248005.1 of Cytophagales bacterium. Taxonomy (GTDB): domain Bacteria; phylum Bacteroidota; class Bacteroidia; order Cytophagales; family Microscillaceae; genus JAABSX01. Next base: position 9,958 of record JBBRUH010000098.1, read on the forward strand.
CTGATAAGGAGATTTTTGCTCAAATCTAACTAATCGCCTGTGAGGACACAGGCAATGGCGAAGAGTGAATCTTGAAGAGTTATTAAAAAAAGCCCCTTCTCTGCTTTAGAGAACGGGCTTTTAATTGTCTAATGAATCTATTTTAAACCTGATTATCTTTTTTTCTTGCGTTCTATGGATTTTAGTGCAGCTTCTACGATACTTTGTGCATTCAATCCATACTTTTCCATTAATTCTTCTGGAACACCACTCTCACCAAAAGAGTCATCTACACCTACCATCTCTAGTGGGCGAGGGTAATTGCGTGAAAGTGTCTGTGCGATACTATCACCTAGACCTCCATTGAGCTGATGCTCTTCTGCACTTACTGCACAGTTCGTCTTTTTGACTGACTCTAAAATGGCTTCAGTATCCAACGGTTTGATAGTATGTATATTAATCACCTCAGCATTTACACCTTTCTCTGCCAATATCTCGGCAGCTACTAATGCTTCCCAAACCAAATGTCCAGTCGCAAAAATGCTCACATGTCTTCCTTCTCTCAAAAGCAGTGCCTTACCTATCTCAAAAGGCATATCTTCTGGAATAAAAATAGGCACTTTGGGGCGACCAAATCTTAAATAGACAGGGCCTTCGTGTTCTGCGATGGCAAGTGTAGCCGCTTTAGTCTGGTTATAATCACAAGGGTTAATAACTGTAAAATGTGGCAACATCTTTATCATCCCTAAATCTTCTAAGATTTGGTGAGTAGCACCGTCTTCACCTAGTGTAAGTCCAGCATGAGAAGCACATATTTTTACATTTTTGCCTGAATAGGCTATTGACTGCCTAAGCTGATCATAAACCCTGCCTGTAGAAAAATTTGCAAAAGTACCTGTAAAAGGGATTTTGCCACCTATAGTAAGCCCCGCAGCGATGCCCATCATATTAGCTTCTGCGATGCCCACCTGAAAAAAACGCTCTGGAAAAGCCTCTTGAAAAGCGTTCATCTTCAAAGACCCTGTTAAGTCAGCACACAAGGCTACTACTTGCTCATTTTTTTGACCTGCTTCTAATAACCCAGCTCCGAAGCCCGAACGGGTATCTTGCTTACCCAACATTTCGTATTTTTTCATGTATTATAGATAAAGAAGTAAAAATTAAAGTTATTACTACCACTAGAAATGATGTATCGGCAGTAAATCATGCCCTTACACTAATCTCACCCTCCTCAATATAGAGAGTTTTTGTCGTAATTTTTATTGAAATAAAGCCCAAAGGTAAAAAGACTAAGCACCTTATGAAAGATTTTTGCAAAGAAATTAAAAGAATTGCAATAATATTTATAACTAGGGTTTAGGATTCCGATTTTTTCTCTAAATTTGCAATCCTAAAAAAACTAATTATTTACTTTGTAATCTCAACAAATTTAATAAAATATATGATCGTAATTAACATAAAAGACAACGAATCAATTGACAAAGCACTCAAACGCTTTAAGAAAAAATTTGAACGCACTGGTGTACTAAGAGAATTACGTTCTCGCAGCTACTTTGAAAAAAAATCTGTGCGTAAACGTACTGAAAATATCAAAGCTGCTTATCGCCAAAAAATGCGTGATGATGAAGCTGCTCAATAAAAACATTAAAATGATATGAATTATCATTTTAATGTTTAAAAATATATGCTATCTTAGTGTTAAGTTAATATTACCTTAACACTAAGATTAGAATGATAGAAAGTTTTTTAAGTTATCTTGCCTACGAAAAAAAATATAGTGATAAAACAGTGATAGCATACCGTCATGATTTATCACAGTTAAAGGCATTTATCCAAAAATACTACGAACTTACTTCTTTTGAAGAAGTAAATTATTCTATGCTAAGATCTTGGTTAGTAAATTTAACTGAGGAAAAATTTCAAGCCCGCTCTATCAACCGAAAAATAGCTACTATTAAATCTTTCTTTAAATACTTACAAAGACAAGATGTTATTACCCTAAACCCTAGCGAGAGACTCAAATCTTTGAAAGTAGCTCCGAGGCCACCTATCTTTGTAGAAGAAGAAAAAATACTACATCTTCTTGATGAAAACCCTTTTCAAAATACTTTTATAGACCTTCGTAGTCAGTTAATCTTAGAGATACTCTATGGCACAGGCATTAGACTTGCCGAACTTATGGGACTGACTTGGCGAAATATAGATTTTTCTCAGAAACAAATTAAAGTACTAGGAAAAGGTAAAAAAGAACGTATCATTCCTGTCAATGAGGCGTTGCTTCACCTTATCAAAAATTATGAGCTTGTAAAGCAAAATCATTTTGAAGGAAAAATTCCCCACGATTTTCTTATCATAGGAGATAAAGGTGGTCCTGCCTATCCGATGCTCATTTATAAGACCGTAAAAAATTATTTGGAAACTGTAACGACTAAAAACCGTAAGAGTCCTCACGTACTAAGACATTCTTTTGCGACACACCTACTAAATAGAGGTGCTGACTTAAACGCAATCAAAGATCTTTTGGGACATAGTAGCCTAAGTGCAACTCAGATTTATACCCATAATTCATTGGAGAGAATCAAAGCTGTATTTAAACAGGCTCATCCCAAAGCTTAATCTAATTTAATTATTTTATAACCCTAAAATCAAAGCCTATGAAACTGCAGATTCATTCTCTACATTTTGATGCTGATATCAAATTATTAGAGTTCATTGAAACCAAGAATGCAAAGCTGGAAACATTCTATGACCGAATTATAGAAGGAGAAGTATTCTTGAAATTAGAAAAGGGTGAACATAGCCGTGAAAACAAAGCTGTAGAAATCAAATTGCTTATCCCTGGCAGTACACTGTTTGCAAAGGCAATTGGTACTTCTTTTGAAGCAGCTACTGATGAAGCCGTTGAAAGCCTTCGTCGTCAATTAAAAAAATGTAAAGAAAAACAACAAGGAAGATAATAAGACCTTGATTTACTAAACTTATCAATTAAATATTGTATAAAGTGAGCCAAAAATGGCTCACTTTTTTTATTTCCTATTTTGATTACTTCATCAAAAGAAGCATTTTGATAGGTAAATGATCACTGATTTCTTTGAGAAGTGCATCTTGGAACACTTCGGCACTAATCATATCTTTTGCCATCTGAATATTGGGTAAAATATGGTCTAGCTGTCTTTCTGGATTATCAGATGGATGTGAAAAAACAGGTTTTGACGCAAAAGGATTGATAAACTTAACTTTTTCCTTGCCATTTAAAAGCTGTGTGATTTCTGCACTTCCTGGGATAGAATTCAAGTCTCCTATCACTACTTGCTTGGTTTTTTTATCTTCCTTCTGAAAGCGAACACATTGCCCCAGCAAAAGATTAATCTGTCCTATTCTAGTCGCTTCATCACGCTCATTGCGTCCTGCTTTTAGGTGTAACCCATGCACTATAAAGCTATAATCTGGCTTTGCTATCACTTCTACACTCACCATGCGAGTGTTGATATTTTTTTGAGTTTCAGGGCGACCTTCTTTATCCAGACTACCTTTGACGGGTGTATAAACGCTACCATAGCCATAAATCACTCCAAGTGGTACTCTGCTCATTACTACTACATTCATATACCAATCAGGAGAAGGAGCAGAAGCAAAAAAGAGATAATTCATATCTTCTAATTCTTCTTTGGCAATACGTTCTAAAAAGGGCTGAGACTCGAATTCTTGAAAAACCACAACGTCTGCATCTAGTTTACGGAGAATGCTGGTAAAGTCTTTTACTCTTTTTTTGACATCTTCTGCTTTTGATTCATCTTCACGTCCATTTTTGATATAAGGATTATCAAAGGCATCTATAAAATGCTCAACATTCCAAGTAACAATGCTTAGCGTGTCTTTTAATGGGTTTTGATAGTCACTTGGCAATGCAGTGCCATAGTTTTTTTGGGCTAAGATGGAGCAAATACTACTCAAGGATACCATAAGGATTAAAAATGCTTTTTTCATTATCAATGATTTCTTAGATTAAATAAATATAGTCGCAAATTTAATCCTTATGACTCAGTATTTTTGTGTGTAAGTTGTTATCAATATATTATGTTAGAAAGGAGGAGAAGAGAAGATTAATTAGGAACAATAACTAAATAAGGTGATAAGTTAGTTTAAGTAAAAAACTCATTATTAGATTATTACAAACCCATAACTCATCTCTTACTTA
>JBBRUH010000099.1:0-14127 GCA_038248005.1 Cytophagales bacterium
AACTCATCTCTTACTTTTACTTTGGCAGCCAAGGAGACTTTGAGTTTTTTGCGACCTATCAAAACCATACACCACAAAAAGGAGAAACCTCCTGTAAAAATAATTAAGCAAGTCTGGGCAGTGTGCATATAAGTAGCCATGATGATTCCTTCATCTTGAGTCATTCCTCGCATCACAAAAGCTCCTCCTACTAGTAAATGATACGTGCCTATCCCCCCTTGCACAGGTGCTGCCATTCCCAAGCCACCCAAGATTAATACAATAAATCCAAACCAATAATCAAGGTGTGCCGTTTCGGGAAAAGAATAAAATAATACAAAAGACATACAGTAGTACATCAGCCATATAAATAAGGTGTGAAATATAAAAGCAGGTTTATTTCTTACGCTGCGAATACTCAAAAATCCTTGACTTACATTGCGAAGAAAAGCAATTACTTTTTGAATAAAAGCAGACTTCAATAAGCTAGCTTTGTACCTTATCCAGAGCCAAGTTACTAATCCTAAACCGATAGCGATAGCTGTTATAAAAATTAAAACTCCTTGAAGAGTAGGTATTTTACTTACAAAAATATCAAAAATAGTCTGGCTTAATTGCTCAAACTCCACTATCAGAAGTATCAAAATAAGACCTAATAACATGATTAAATCAATCACTCTCTCTACTACTACTGTGCCGAAGCCAATACTAATGGGTACTTCGTCCAACTCTTGCATCAGCCCACAACGAGAAACTTCTCCTGCTCTGGGAAAAATAAGATTTATAAAGTAAGCAGACATCACCGAATGAAAAGCGTGTGCAAACCGAGTACGATAGCCCAATGGTTCTAAGAGAAGTTGCCAACGATAAGAGCGTGAAGCATGACTTAATAACCCAAATATGCCCATCACAAATATCCATCTATAGTCTGCCCTCGCAAACTGAGCTTGTAGATTAGCCCAGTTAATATCCCGAAAGGCATAAAAAAGTAAAACTATTGATAAAACAAGTGGTAAGCCATATTTCAGACTATTTTGTAAGAATTTTTGCATGATATTTTGAAGAGAAATATAAATTAAACAGGACGATTATGCTCGTCAGGAAAAATCACCCTAGGCTCAAACACACGGGCTTCTTGCTCTTCCATCCAAGCATAAGCAATGATAATCACGATATCACCCACTTGTACACGGCGTGCAGCTGGTCCATTCAAGCAGATTTCGCCTGAGCCTCGCCTGCCTTTAATAATATAAGTTTCAAATCGTTCTCCATTATCGATATTGACAATTTGCACTTTTTGATTAGCAAACATTCCTGAGGCATCTAGTAAATTTTCATCTACAGTAATGCTTCCTACATAATGTAACTCTGCTTGCGTAACTTTAACTCGGTGAATTTTGGACTTTAAAACTTCTACCAACATTTTCAATTATTGTTTTTATGTTTAGAGGTTGCAAAATTAGTAATCCTTCCTGTGAAGTCCTACCTATTGACATGATATTGAGACATTTGCCTCAAAAACTTTCATAAATAAAGCGTTTTGATTACGACTTTTTTCTTAAAATAGTTCAATTCTAAAGTTAAAAACGAAAAAGTATCTCTTCCAAAGCACTATTTTTTTGAATGAGATTTAAAACTTGCAAGGGTAACATTCTCCCAAAAAAGTCACTCTTTCTAAGAGCTAGAAATATTTCCAAATTTGAGATTTAAGAGTATTTCCATTTTCTAGTTAAAATACTGTAAATCAGATATTTATATAAATGGCAAGTTATTAGTATTGTATTGAATAGACATCAAAACCAAAAATTATTATGAAACATACTCTCCAAACTCCTTTTACTTACCTGCTTTTTATAGCTATTGGGTTGTTTTCTTGCAACCAACAAACACAAGCTCCTCAAAATATGTCTGAGTTATTAACGGCTCACAAATGGCAATTGACTTTTGAAAAGGGATTAAATCTTCCTTCTGAATCACTGGCTGATAATATTATTGAGTTAGCACCTAATGGAGAGTTGGTTTACTATGAAAACAGAGAAAAAGTAAATCTATTTACCAAAAATAGATGGGAACTGAGCAAAGATGGAAAAAAAATAATTGAAATTTTACCCGATGATAGTCGCATCGAAAGTGAAATAGTAGAACTTACTAATAATGTCTTAAAATTGACTTATAAAGAATCTGATGGTTTGGGAGGCACTATCCAAGTGGTAGAGCAATATGAAAAATTTACTCCAAAACCAGTGGCACAATTGCCCTAAGCGAGTTATGAGATGTAAGTTATGAATTATGAGTTGTTAAATATCTGATAATGAGTATTTTAATAGCTAACAATAATTGGTTTATTTTTAGCATTCTACTAATCAGATTTTAATTTGTAATCAGAAGATTACAAATACCTAAAATTGAAAATATACCTTTCTCTCATAGAAAGTTAAAAATATATAAAAAATAGTTGTTTAGTGATTGTTTGAGTTTTTGTTTACCTTAAAAAACCTTTCTACTTTGTAGAGAGGTTTTTTTTATGTGGGATTTTATTGAAGTCTTTTCCAGCAAATGTTAAAAGGCTGTAGAGGTACAAAAGAAGACGCTTACACTAGTATTTACCTCGTTTAAGCGTCTTCTTTTGAACGGTATTATGCTGCACAAAAACATCGCAATAGTCTCTATTACACAAACGAATCACAAAGACTTTTCTAAAACTGAAAATAGATGAAAGGCTGTACATTTTCGTTTTGAACTTGAAGTACTGCCTGTATGATGAGCAATAAAATAACTGCTTTTACCAATACAGGAAGTGTTCCGTAATACTCTCTTAGGCTATTTTTATCTTTTTCTGGAGTAAAATGTAGTGCATAGCCTATGCCCATCATCAAGAATAAAAGCCCTCTTGTCTGTAAAAAAGGAAGTAAATAAGCCCAATCAAAATCAAATACTATTTTATTGATAGAAAGAGCAGCTACTCCGAAGCTATCTGCACGGAAAAATACCCAAAGAAAAGCGACAAAATGAAAAGTAATCACCCAACCCAGAGGAGTCAACAGTTTGGTATTCCACTCCATCTCTCGGGCTGTTTCATTGAAGATTTTATGAATGATAAGTCCTGCTCCATGCATTCCTCCCCAAAAGACAAACTTCCAATCTGCTCCATGCCAAAAACCACCTATCAACATCGTCAGCATCAAAAAAAGATATTGTTTTTCTACGCCATGTCTATTGCCTCCTAATGGAATATAAATATAATCTCTCAGCCAAGTAGAAAGACTGATGTGCCAGCGTCTCCAAAACTCAGTAATGTCTTTGGAGTTATAAGGACTGCGGAAGTTTTCGGGTAATTTAAATCCTAAAATTAAAGCCAAGCCAATCGCCATATCCGAATAACCAGAAAAATCACAATAAATCTGCAAAGTGTAGGCATACATCGCCATTAAATTTTCAAAGCCTGAATAACCCGAAGGATTACTATAAACAATATCAACATATTGTGCTAGATAATCTGCAATCAAGGCTTTTTTGACGAGTCCTTTTAGCACCATAAACAAGCCATCGCCCATGTCTTCACGGGTGAAGTTAATTTTTTGGTGAATCTGAGGCAAAAAATCTTTGGCTCGCACTATTGGACCAGCTACAAGTTGTGGAAAGAAACTTAAATAAAAACCAAAATCCCAGACATTCGAGCAAGGTTCTATACGCTCTTTATGCACATCTACCAGATAACTTACTGTCTGAAAAGTATAGAAAGAAATCCCGATAGGTAAGAAAATATCCAAGCGAGTAAAATCAGCATTGACCAAATAGCTCAGATTGCTCAATAAAAAATTGGTGTATTTAAAATACATCAAAAAGGCAATATTGAGAACAATCCCACCTGCTACTACCCAAGTTCGTAGCTTTTGAGAGGTGATAAGAGGAATTTTTTTACCTAAGTAATAATTAAATATGACACAAAAAATGAGATTGAGGACAAATAAACCACTTGACTTGTAATAAAAGTAAATACTAAAAGCAAGAATATAGGCTACCCTCGCTTTGGTATGATTATAAAATAAGGCATAAATAGAAGTAAATACGATGAACATCACCATAAACAAACCACTATTAAAAAGAATAGGGGCTTTTTCAGAATAGCTCAAGGCATCATATATATTTTGCCAGATAAAATCCATTTTCATCACGATTTATAATGCTTTGCTTGGGGTTTTGAGGGTATCAACAGGAGGCACTTCGGGCTTCTCCAATAAGATTTTGTGGCGACTTTCTTCTCTTATCCACTGTGTGAGAGTGTCAGCCCAGGCAAAATAGCCTTGATAGGTAGGGTGAACCCTATCTCCTGCTCGTGGCAAAGTTAAATCTTTGGAAGAAAAATAACGTCCTTTGCCCATCTCTTTTGCAATGAGGTCAGTCAGTCCATTGTCTTCACGCCAATTGGGGGGACCGACCCAAATAAGTTTGGTATTGCCAGCTTGTTTTAAAATATTCTGCAAATAACCCTCATAAGCCGTCAAGCCTGTGGTCATGAGTTCGTTTGCACCAAGGCATATAATAAGATAAGTAGGCTTGATTTCTTGCAAAGTTTTTCGCAGTCTTCCCGAACTATCACTCCCTACCCAAGAGATAATCGTAGCACTTTGCTTGGCAATGGTAGTGAATTGGTGTTTGTTAAATTCAGCATATTTTTTTAGTGGAATCTCTAATCCTTGTGCCATAGAGTCACCTATAAAAAGAATGAGTTGAGGGCGAGTATCTACGATTTGGCTAGAATCCACCTTTTTGGGGTCTAGTAGTTCTGCTCCCAGAGAGTCTTTATTCTGAGCGAGATAAGCCTCTATCTCTTCATTACTTTGAGGACGAGGTGTCGATACTACGCTGTTATCCCAGAGAGAATAGCCAAGAAGCAAGACTAGGATAAAAAATCCAAAAAGAATCCAGCGAGTGAGTGTATGATTATCAAACATGTTTATTTCTTTGAATCGTATGAATCCATAAAGGTAGTATGTGTTATGGAATTTTCAATGGATTGGGCTTAATTTTACAAAGAGAAATGGCTTTATTGTAGCGGTTATTTAATAATCAGTTCTCAGATATTTTATTTCTTAGATTTAAAATTCTTCTTTTAAGGAAATTTAGAGAAATTTCCTTTATTCTAGCAAAAGTCGTGTTTTTGGAAAAAAGAAAATCAATTATTTGCCAAATTAAAGTCGTTTTAAACATTCAAAAACTCGTTGCTACTTGAAAAGAAATTTCTCAGCGTTTTGAAAGAACATAAATTATAATTAGATTGTTGAAAAGAAAAAATAAATATGAAAACAGAAACTAATCTTGCACACCTTTGAAAGATATACAGGCACTCCCTCCTGAATATCTGCAATATATTCAAAAGATTGTAACACAACTTCTTCAAAACTCAACAGAGGAAGAAGAAGTAGATTGGGAAGAACTGACTAGAGAAATTTACTCAAGAAGACAAGAAAACAACACTAGAATGGTGAAAAATACAGAAAACCTCTCCTCCTAAATATGAAGTAAGTTTTATTAGATACTGATATTATTTCTTTCTGTATGAGGAACGATGAAAAAAGTTATGCAAAACTATATTCATCATATTACTTCACAAGATTTTGTTTATCTTACTAGAATATTTATCATTGAAATCTTGGGAGGCTTAAAAATAAAAAATGCTCTGATTCAAATACAGAAATTCAAGGAATTTATAGCCCAAAACCAAATTCTAGAACTTACTCCAGAAGCTTCAGAGATTTCTTCTAATATTTTTGCAGAGTTGTATAAAATCGGGAAACATAGTGGAAATTATGACATATTGATAGCAGGAATTGCAGTTTCACATGGAGTAAAACTATGCACTAACAACACAAAAGATTATCAACACATCTCTAATTTAGAATTAATCAATTGGAAATAATCCATACATTCAATTTATAAATGCATCACCTCTACAACCATCAAACAATAAAACTCTCCAAAGAAACCCTCGGTTCGGGTAGGTAAAAACGGAAATAACACAGAAAAAATAAAAGAAATCATCAAAGCATTTCAGTATTTTAATATCCCTATTGAGAATGAAGGAGTGGATATCGATGAGTTATTAAGAAAAAAATAACTTCTTAGGGTTTTATATCTTTGGCACATCTAAACCCAATGTCATACCGAGATTGGATAGGAACGGCAGAACTGCGAAGCGTAGCTCTAAAAACTGTAGAATCAGGCAACGACCCAGCTTTTAAGGTTTTCTCACGATTGAGGTTACTTTTATAGTATTCAGAGGCATCATAGCGTTGATACCAGTTATCAGACCATTGCCACAGTGTTCCGTCTAGCTGTTGAATACCCAGTTCGTCAGCGTTTTTAGTGGCGAGTTCTAGTTCATATTCATTGGGAAGTCTTTTGCCTATCCAGTTGGCATAGGCTTGGGCATCTTGCCAGCTGACTTGTCTTACAGGTTCATTGGTTTTGGCTTGTGCTTGGTCAGTGCCTAATGGATAAGCCCAATAAGCTCCTTCTATTGGTTTTAAAGTTTGGGACAGAGAGTCAAAGGCATAGCCTTTTCCAGTTCGCTCTGCATCAGTGATGTATCTATTGATTTTGGCAAATAATCTAAACTGCCCTACAGTTACTAGATTTTTATCAATCAAAAAAGACCTAAGAATTGTCTGAAAAGAGGGTTTTTCATTGTCTAAACCTTCTTTATAGCCTATCTCTATTTGCCCTCCTTTTACCTTAATCATTTCTTGGGCTTGTGTGTAATTAAATACACTACTCGTAATCACTAAAAGAACATAGATTTGTATTTTGAATAATAAAGGCATATTTTGAATAAATTAGAAATAAAATTAAAAAACTTCTTAAGTCCTCTGTGAAGACACCAACAAAGGCTTGACTAATTCTGCTCAAATATCTCAAACTCTAAAGCCTAATAACGTAATATCATCTCTTTGACTTACTTTTCCTTGATATTCTTTGAGTGCTTTTTCTAAGACCTTTTTTTGGCTTTGAAGATCTAAATGAGCATTTTCTTTTAAGATTCTTTTCATTCTAGGAGTACCCATTCTTTTATTACTAGCATTTCCTTGGTCAGCATAGCCATCTGTACTCAGATATACAAAGCTACCTTTCTCTATCACTACGGTGTGTTGCTGGTATTGGTGGTCTTGGTTCTGAAAAAAGCCTACGGGTTGTCTGCTTCCTCGTATTTCATGTACGTGAAATTCCTCTTGCTCTTGTAAGATATAATACAAAGGTCTTTTAGCTCCTGCAAAGGTGATTTTTGTAAAATCTGGATTATCAGAGGCTTCTTCTATAGTAATGAGTGTTATTTCCATTCCGATAGGAAACTCTTGTATTTTAAAATCTATAATCTGTTTGACTCTTTGATTAAGCCAATAGAGAATCTTATCTGGCTCGGTAACATGGTTTTGATTGATGATTTCATTGAGAAGTGTCTGTCCAATAATAGACGTAAAACCACCCGAAACGCCATGACCTGTGCAATCTACTACAGCTATGAAGGTTTGTCGGGCTTGTTTGCTGACCCAGTAAAAATCACCTGATACGATTTCCTTGGGTCTAGAAATCACAAAATACTCTCCTAGTAGCTCATGCAGTGTTTCGCCGTCAGGCAAGAGAGAAGTCTGAATAGACTCCGCATAACGGATACTATCTGTGATTTTGAGATAGGAACGAACCAACTCATCACTCTTGGTTTCTAATTGTTGTTTTTGACGGGTAATTTCTTTGTTTTGATAATTGAGTTGCTTATTAACTTGCCGAATTTTTCTTTGACTTACGAGCAGAAGCGTTAATAAAATAATAGCTAGTAAAATAATGGCTGAGAATCCTGCAATCACTAGATTACGCTGATGGATATTTTTATCTTGGCTTTCTATCTCTTTATCTTTATCTATACTTTGTTTGTTAAGTGCTTGTATTCGTCTTTCTTGGACTCTCACTTCTTTTTCTTGCTGATCTAATCCATATCGGACTTGCATCTCAGCAATAAGGGCGAGTTTAGACTGATTATAGACCGAATCTGTATAAATTTTGTATAGTCGATAATTGCTGAGTGCTTCGGTTGGTTTTTCGGTGAGTTCAAATGCTTTTGCTAGCCACTGATAATTATCTTTGATGAGTTCCTTGTATTTAAGTTGTTGTGCTATTTTTAGACTTTGGTCAAAGTAATCTATAGCTCGCTCATACGTTTTGGTTTTCAGATATAATTCACCTATCCCTTTATAAGATACACTTAAACCATAGCTATCTCTCACATTTTTTTGAATATTAATGGCTTTCAGGTAATTTTCTAAGGCTAGATTGGTTTCTCTTCGAGCCAGATAAGCATTGCCTAAGCCATTATAAACTCTTGCTTCTGATTTTTTGTCTTTTGCTTCTCTAAAAAAATCCGCAGCAATTTGATAGTTTTTAAGTACTTCTTCTAGGTTGCCAGTTTTACTGTAATAATTTGCCCAACTTTGATAGACTATGCCTAGAATAGCAGGATTTTTTTGCTTATTTGCTACATCAAGTGCTTTTTCTAGGCTTTGCTTAGCCAACACAAAATCTCTCAAACTCGTCTGTACAACCCCTATTTCGCTAAGGCTTTGAGCAATTCCTGCTTTATTTCTAATTTTTTCATTACTCTCAAGTGCCTTAATCATATAGTTAAGAGACTGTTCATAATCCCCCAAATCACGATAGATATTACCAGCGGCTTGTAGTGACTGAGCTTGCCCCTTATGGTTAGAAGAGCTTTTGTAAAATTTGACAGATCTTAAATAATATTGTAAAGATTTAGAATAATCGTTTAAGCCATAGTATGCACTAGCAATATAAAACAGAGCATCTCCTATTCCTTGCTGATAATTGGTACGCTCAGAAAGTAATAACGCTTGCTGGGCATATCTTAGCCCACTTTCTGGTTCTGTAGGAATCAGCATCTTTGCCATAAGATTAAGGTCATTTACCTTCTTCACATTATTACCCACCCCCTGCTCAACAAGTCTATTGAGCGTATCTGAACGCATAGACTGCCCTTTTAGAGAAAAGATAGATAGGATAAAAAATAATCCTATAAGTAAATAAGATTTTCTATTATACATGCAGTTTTCAGACCCTGATTAATTTGACCTTTCACAAAAGACTAATTTTGAACAGTAAATTATCTAAAGTTATCATTTTATGTGTAAATATTCTTTTCTGAAATATATTTTTGTGTTGCCCCATTTTTTTGAGAAAAAATCAATCCAAAAAGATGGTAAACCTATATTTTGAGTATTTAAATCTAGCAAAACTCAGGCATTTAATCCAAACTATGTAATATTTTAATAAAAAAAACAGCTTTTAATTTAATTTTTAAAGTTTTGATTCAAATTACTGAGTAACTCTCAAAAAACTAAAACACAAAAAAAGGAGCAATGCAAAGCATCCTCCTTCTTTTGTATTAGATAAAATCTATTTTATTGCTGAATCATTCTTAGTTGATTATTGGCATTAAATTCAATCCCAAAGATAGTTTCTGCGGTTTCATTTCTAAAAATGAGGCTGTTGGTTTCTAATGTAGAAATTTGGAAACTCACCATATCATAAGTATTCGCACCTGTAGGATAACTAATGGTAAGCAAGTTATTTGCAGACAATGACCAAGTAGCAGGGCTAGGTATTCCACTGATAGTGAGTGTATTAATTCCTAATACAGTACGGAATCTTAGTGTAAAGTTAGGATGGCTAATCAGTGTATTAGGAGTCGTGGAGGTGTTAAATAAGCCTGCATTCGTGCCATTCGCTGTCCAGATTCCAGTAGTAAGTGTAGTATTGGTAACAGGAGCTGCAGGTATGCTTGATGCAGGGATGAGGCGTAATTCACTGCCAGCCGAAATCTTAATCAAGCCTCCAAAGAATTGTACATCTTGATTAGTAGCTTTAAAAACCAAGGAAGTAGAAGATACTGTAAAATCAACGGTATTGCTTGCTACTGTCAAGTTAGTGCTAGTAGGGTAAGTTAAAGTCATCTGTGTACCAGTACTGTTAAGAGACCAAGCAGTAGAAGGCACTCCATTGATAGTAACAAAGGCAGGAGTCCCTGTAAATCTCATGCTGATATTAAACTCAGTACCAGGTACTTTTGCATTATTGGCATAGATACCATCTACACGCCAAGTAGTACTCACTAAAAGTCCTCCTGGGCTAGTAGGGTCACTGGTATCTTCACAAGCATTGAATGTAAGTAGTGTGATAAGTGCGAAAAAAAAGATTGTTAATTTTTTCATTGGATAAAGCTTAAAGTTTATAATCTGAAATGTTTATTTGGTTTGGGCAGAAATCATATTCATACCCTTGATTTGAACAAATAACGACCAATTGTTTGGTTAAGTTGCTTTGTACTTCTTGTTTATACCAAGCAATTCCCTCGCTATCTAGGTTAGAGGTAGGTTCATCCAAAAGAATCATTGGCACATCTGCATAAAAGGCAAGTCCTAGCTTGAGTCTTTGCTTCATTCCCGATGAAAAATATTGAATAGGCTTGTGAGTTGCTTTTTTTAATCCTATCTGTGAAATAAAATCTTTGGTGCTGATATTTTCTTTGAATTTTTTGAATTTACGCTGAAAATCTACTTGCTCTTGCAAGGTAAATTCTTCTATCAACTCTAAATAAGGAGCAGCCCAGACAATGTATTTATACCAGTATTCAGGAGAGATTTTTTTACCTTTGATGCTATACTCTATAGTGCCTTCCGTAGCAGGTAAAAGTCCAGAGAGAGATTTAAGAAAGGTAGATTTACCACTTCCATTAGGGCCTAAGATGGCATAACTTTTACCTGATTGGAGTTGAAGATTTAGATTTTGGTATATCCATTCATATTTGAATCTTTTGCCTAATTGATTGATGATGATTTCCATGGTAAGTACTTATTCAAAATTTACTTAGGTTTAAAATAAAGATAAGTTTTTGATTTTCAGCATTTTACCAATTTAACTCATCACTTATAATTCATAACTAATTACTTACTTAGCACTCATCACTAGATTGACAAATACCTCTATAGAATTGCTCAATACACCAAAGATTAACCCTGGAAATATTCCTACAAGTAAGGTCAAAGCAGATAAAATACTTAACATGAGCATTTCACGAGTATTTAAGTCACTGAGTTTATGCTCATTTTCAATGGCATTCTTGACCCAAAATTCTCCTAAAAACATTCTTTGTAGTGTCCAAAGAAAATAAGCAGCCCCAAGTATAATTCCAAAAGTAGCTAAAAGGGGTAAATAATTAGGAATCAAATCAGAACCAAATCCTCCTAAAAGTGTAAACAACTCTCCAATAAAACCAGAGAAACCTGGCAAACCTAGAGAAGCAAAGAAAGTAATCATCACAAACACCGTAAAATAGGGCATCTTGATTAATAAACCTCTATAACTAGCAATCTGTCGGTCATGGGTGCGGTCATAGAGTACACCTACTACTAAAAACAGAGCGGCTGAAAGTATTCCGTGGCTAAACATTTGAAAAACTGCTCCATTAATACCTTCTACGGTCAGTGAAGCGATGCCAAGCAAGACAAAACCCATGTGTGAAACTGAAGAATAAGCAATCATTTTTTTCAAATCACTCATCGCTAAGGCATTCATCGCACCATATAGAACAGAAGTAACAGCTACTACGGCAATGCCCATTGAAGCCATTTGAGCTTCTTGTGGAAAAATAGGGTATGCAATTCTTAAAATTCCGTAACCTCCTATTTTGAGTAATACTCCTGCCAGCACTACAGATACAGGAGTAGGAGCTTCTACGTGTGCATCGGGAAGCCAAGTATGTAATGGCACTACAGGAAGCTTAATCATAAAACCTACAAGCAAAGCCAAGAACGCCCAAAATCGCCATGAGCTCTCAGAAGAATGAGGCTGCATAAGACTATCAGGTAAATAATTATTGGCATCCATCATTGCCAACATATTGAAAGTAAATACTCTATTCTCTGGATTGATTTGCCCATTACGAAGTGATAGCTGTACTTTCTCAATAATTTCGGGATTTATCTGTGAAACTTCACTCACCAAACCAGCTTCCTGTGCCGTTTTGACAGGGTCTATCACTGAAAGATAAAGCGAAATCATCACTACCAAAATTAGTAGCGAACCGACCAATGTATAAATAAAAAATTTGAGCGATGCATATTCTCTTCTTTCTCCTCCCCAATGCCCTATCAAAAAATACATAGGCAAGAGCATAAACTCAAAGAAAAGATAGAAAAGCAAAAAATCTAAGGCTAAAAAACAGCCCATAATAGTACTACTCAATAATAAATAGAGTGCAAAATAAGCTTTCAGGTTTTGAGAGATTGTCCAAGAAGCAATCGCTCCTATCCACATCACAATACCCGTAAGCAATACCATAGAAATACTCAAACCATCTATCCCTACAAGATACTCCGCAGAGAGATGACCTAGATTGCCTAAGTCTAATTGAAACCAAGGAGCTTTTGCTAAAAATTGGAATTGATTTTCTTCAAAAACACCCGCAGGAGCTGTTTGTCCTCTTTCAAAAAGATAATACGCCCACCCTGAAAGTATTAACTGAACTGAGGTTGCTCCCAAAGCAATGTATTTATAACTCTTTGCCATCTTTGCTGGTAAAACCAACACCAGAAGCATCGCTACAATGGGGAAAAATATGAGCCAATTCAGTAAAAATGTGAGCATATCCTCAAATATAATTGAGATGGTTGGAAAAGACTATGAACTTAAACAAATTTCTTTATTATCAAAAATAGTAATGTGATTTGTCTTATCGATTTTTCTGAGATAACTACCATTTTGAAATAAGGTGCAAACAAAACCTTGTTTACACCTTGTCATAAATATTTTAAGCAATTCGGTAGTTTATGAGGACACAAACAAAGTAAAATATTAAAAATAAACTAATCATTATTAGCAATTAAAACATTCATTATCAGATAATTAAGAACTCATCATTCATAACTTATATCTCATAACTCACTAAGCGTTTATTTCTCTTTCAATTACTCATCTTTAAGTGCTTCTGCACCCGCTACAATTTCTAAAATTTCTGTAGTAATGGCTGCTTGACGGCTTCTATTGTAAGTCAAACGTAAATCTTTCAAGATTTCATTTGCATTTTCAGTGGCATTGTCCATAGAAGTCATCCTAGCACCTTGCTCAGAAGCATTGGAATCTAATACAGCGCGGTAAAGTTTGATTTTGAGTGTTTTAGGGATTAACTCTTGTACGATTTCCTCTTTAGAAGGCTCTAAAAGATAATCTACACTGTATTTACTTTCTTCTTTGCCTTCTTGGTCAGCTTGTGCAAGAGGTAAAAACTGCTCTACTTGTACGATTTGAGTTACTACATTTTTAAATTCATTAAAAATTAGCTCTACTCTATCTACTTTTCCACTAACGTATTGCTCTATGATAAATTCGGCAGCTTCCTTCACCTTTGAAAAACTAAGGTCTTGGAGAAGATTCACATAATCACCATTTACCTTATAACCTCTTTTTCTGAGTGCATCAAAGCCTTTTGTACCAATGTTAAGAAATTGGAGATTTCCTGATTCTGCTTGTGAAGAATATTTTTCTTGTGCAAGAGAGAGACAAGCTTTGATAATATTGGCATTAAAAGCACCACAAAGACCTCTGTCAGCCGTTACTGCCACTACCATTACCTTCTCAGGAGTACGCTCTTTGGTAAACTCAACCGCTACATCATCATCACGAGTTGCAGAAAGATTACTTAGAATTTTCCCTAACTGCTGAGCATAAGGACGCAACTGTGTAATGCGGTCTTGAGCACGGCGAAGTTTGGCAGCAGCTACCATTTTCATCGCTTTGGTGATTTGCTGAGTGGACATTACCGAGGTGATTCGTCCTCGTATTTCTTTTAAATTTGCCATAAAAATCTACAAATTATGAAGCAGTAAAATTTGTACTCTTTCATTATCTATAAAAGAGTACAAATACTAAAAATTAATATTTCTTTGCCAAGTTAAGTGCTACAGTTTTGATAACATTACGCTCATCATCTCCGATTTTACCTGCTTTGATATCAGCAAGTGTTTGTTTGTGCTCCGTAGTCATAATCATCAAAAATTCTTTTTCAAATTCTTTGACTTTGTTAAT
>JBBRUH010000100.1:0-14062 GCA_038248005.1 Cytophagales bacterium
TCACGTCAAAATGCTTGACACTGATGCCCTTGCACAACAGCAAGCACTGGGAACTATAGGTGTAAATATGATTTATGCTTGCTATAACTATTACAAAAATCCTGAACAATTATTAGTATCACTTATTGATAATCTATCAAGAGATGCGATAGAAATAGATATGTGTAGCTTAAGTGGGCCAGATTTTATGGAAATAGATAACCGTCTTTTGAGCCTTCAACTTGTAAAAAATGGATTGACTCATGCAGCTATTTTTGGTCCTGATGGCAATGTAATCCAACCTTCTGACTTACTTTATAAAAAAAATATCTTAGCTCTCAGAGGGCGTTTTAGACCACTTACACATGTCAATCTAGATATGCTCAAGCGAGGTTATGATCAGTTTAGCCAAGAAGCAGATGTACGCAAAGAAAAAATCGAGATTTTGACGGAGATAACGCTCAATGATTTACGGGTAGATGATCAAAATAAAGTAGATTATGAAGATTTCTTAGACCGTGTAGATATTCTTAGCTCGCTAGGCTGTACGGTGATGATTTCGGATTATCAAGAATACTACCGCTTAGTTACTTATTTTTCAGAGTTTACCAAAGCAAAAATCGGAATAGTATTAGGGGTGTATGCCTTACAGATGATTTTTGACGAAAAGTATTATGAGCGACTACAAGGAGGTATTTTAGAATCTTTTAGTACTTTATTTAGTCGTAATGTCAAGCTATATGTCTATCCTGCACATCAAAAAGATAATCCAGAAGAAATTTACTCTTGCCGTAATTTTGACCTGCCTGAGCATTTGATTGACCTTTATCAATATTTATTGGCAAATGACAAAATAGAAAATATACGTGATTTTGACCCCAATATTTTACATATCATCTCTGACCAAGTATTGCAGAAAATCAAAGATAATGACAGTAGCTGGGAGACTTTGGTGCCAGGAGGAGTAGCTAATACTATCAAAGAGAGAGAGTTATTTGGGTATGAAAAGTTTGAACCTCAAAATGTAAATGAAAAAGATGAACATAGCCTTTCTCGCCCAGATGTTATCAAAGAAGTTTGGGAAAAATTAAAGTCAAATAATTAAAATAATCATCAAGCCAATGAGTGACCCACGAAATAAAAATAGCTGGTTTCATAATCCCAATAAACAACAGGTACTCTTCGTTGTGATGATGTGGTTTTTGGCAATGATATGTCTATTATTGGCAGTTACTGATTTATTTACTGAACCTTTCTTTGATGGAGGATACCTAATGATTTATTTGATTATGTTTTTTTCAACTTACAATGTTTTTAAAATAGTAAATAACTATCTGAAAGGCTGAAAGAACTGACATTTTTATTTAAATAGAACACATAGGAATAACAAAAAAGCCTTAGAAAATTAATTCTAAGGCTTTTTTTAATATAGAGAGGTTGCGAGCGGATTCGAACCGCTGTACGAGCTTTTGCAGAGCTCTGCCTAGCCACTCGGCCACGCAACCATTTCTTGAATGGATTGCAAATATAATCAAAAATAAATAATGACACAATTAATAAGCTGATAAAAACACAAAATTGGTAAAAAATAAAGGCAGTAAATCAAAATTTACTGCCTTTAAAATTTATGTAGATAGATTCAATCTGATATTTACCTTTTTAAAGGCTAATAATTATTCAGAATCATCACTCATTTGCTTTTTAAGGGCAGAAAGAGCTTCTAAGTCGCCAAGAGTAGTAGTGCTATTTTCTACTTTTTCACTGCGTTTTTTCTTATTATCAGATTTATCAGACTTATCAGTATCAGTTTTTGCCTTGGCCTTAGGTTCTTCTTCTGCCTTAGGTTCTTCTATTACTACTGCTACTTGATAAGTTTTGGTATGCGAAAGGATAATCTTCTTATCATCTTTATGAAAATCAATTACTTCAAAGTTAAGTTGTTCTCCTAGTTCAGGTTGTGAACCATCCTCTTTGGCAAGCATTTTACCTGGGCAGAATCCTTCAATACCATAAGGCAGTTCGAGAATAGCGCCTTTATCATTTTTCTCAATTAAAGTACAAGCATGCATAGAGCCAATGCTGAATACTGACTCGAAAGTATCCCAAGGATTCTCTTCTAATTGCTTGTGTCCAAGTGCAAGGCGTTTGTTATCCACATCAAGCTCAAGTACTACTACTTCCAATTCTTCATTTACTTTCGTAAACTCTGATGGGTGCTTGATTTTACGAGCCCAAGATAAATCAGATACATGTACCAATCCATCAATACCTTCTTCAAGTTCTAAGAATAAACCGAAACTAGTAAGATTACGGACGATGCCTTTGTGCTTAGTGCCAATAGCATATTTTTGGATAATATCTTCTTTAGTCCAAGGATCATCGATAAGTTGTTTAATGCCTAATGACATTTTACGATCATCACGGTCTAGAGTTAATACCTTCGCTTCTAGTTCATCACCTACTTTTATGAAGTCTTGAGGGTTACGCAAATGTTGCGACCAAGACATCTCTGATACGTGAATCAAACCTTCTACTCCAGGAATTACTTCTAAGAAAGCACCATAATCGGCTACATTTACGATTTTGCCTTTTACTTTAGTTCCTATTTGTATATCTTCTGGCAACGACTCCCAAGGATGAGCGGTTAATTGCTTCATACCTAAAGAGATACGCCTTTTTTCATCATCAAAATCAAGTACTACTACATTTACCTTTTGGTCAAGGTCAAGTACTTCTTCTGGGTGACTAATACGACCCCAAGAAATATCTGTAATGTGCAATAGACCATCTACACCACCAAGGTCAATGAATACACCAAAGTTGGTCATATTCTTAATAATACCTTCTAGTACTTGTCCTTTTTCAAGGTTATTCAAGATTTGAGCTTTTTGCTCTTCAAGGTCTTTCTCAATTAAGATTTTATGTGATACTACTACGTTATCATTAGCATAATTAATCTTAATTACTTTTACTTCCATTATCTTACCTACATAGACATCAAAATCTCTGATAGGTTTCACATCAATCTGCGAACCAGGTAAGAATGCTTCAATTCCAAAAACATCTACAATTAATCCACCTTTGGTGCGTCTCTTCACATTTCCTTCTATTACTTGGTCGCTATCAAGAGCAGTCTGGATTTTATCCCAAGCGGTGAGAATTTTAGCTTTGCGGCGGGAAAGTACAAGTTGCCCATTGGCATCTTCTTGTTGTTCAATAAAAACTTCTACTTCGTCACCTTTTTTTAAGTTAGGAAGGTCACGAAATTCAGAGATAGGCACTAATCCGTCTGATTTGAAACCTATGTTTAGAATCACATCACGTTCAGCAATGCCTACTACAGTACCAATCACGACTTCTTTCTCATTAATAGAAGAAAGTGTGTCGCTATACATCTGTTCTAATCTAGAACGTTCGTTGTTTGAGTAGGCTTCACCGAAACCCTTGGTTTCTAGTTTAGTCCAATCAAAATCTTCTTGGGAGTTACTCATATAGTTTTGGTTATGATGCTGCTTTTACCCTGAGCAATCATGAGGGTTAATTTTTATTATACCATTTGTTAATTTTCATTTAGCAAATGTGTGAATTTTGGGCATAATTCCTGCACAAATAACACTCTTCACGAAATGAAATGCAAAGATACTAATTTTTGAGAGAAGGAAAAATATTTAGAAATATTTAAGGCTTTTTCCGAGATAAGGTTTCCATTCTTCTTGGGCTTTGCCTGAAAAATCTCTCAAAAACATAATAAAAGAGGGTTTGAAGGGAGCTCTTAATAAAGGCATTTTGGCTTGCTCAGGGGTGAGATCTCCTTTACGTGAGTTACAGCTTTTGCAAGCAGATACTAAGTTATCCCAAGTGGAGCGACCACCCTTAGAGCGGGGTAGTACGTGGTCTAGGGTAAGATCTTTGATAGAGCCACAGTATTGGCATTTACCTTCATCTCGTTTAAAAATATTTTGCCGGCTAAGCATTACTCCCTTATAGGGAAGGTTCACATATCTAAACAGGCGAATGATAGAGGGCATAGGGTATAAATCACTCACTGTACGGAGTTGTCCTTCCGAAGCCTCAAGCACCATTTCTGCTTTTTTGAGATATACGAGGATAAAAGCCTTCTGTACGCTACAAACCGTAAGGGCTCTATAATCTTGATTTAAAATGAGAACTTTTTTGCCGTGCAAACTCATGGTTTTTAGGGGTTTTAAGCAAGTGCTTAAAATATCTACAAAACTACTCTAATGCTAAATAAGTTTTGTGTTTAGATTTCAAACCTAACAAAAATAATACAAGAAAGCGTTAAAAGCAAAATAAAACACAAAACCATTGTCGTAAAATAAAGAAATGTAAGTTTTTACTGCTTTATTTTTTTGAAATTATCAGTATCTTATTTTTAAATAGAGGTCTATTCAAATCTACGCAACTGAGTAAGAGTATGTGTATATATTTTTCTATTTATATTGAATATTCCTTGTGAGTCTAGTTTATCAATTCTTACTTTTTCTAGTGCATGGATAATATAACGATCATTTGTTTGAAGTTCAATCTGTGGGAAAACTTCTGTTAGATGCTTTTGTTCTACTATGAATCCTACATGAACGATTCGCCCTTCACGTTCAAAAAAAGCTAAATCTGCTGTTTTACTAAGGTTTAACTCTGAAACAATTATTCCTTTTTCTGCCTGTTGATAAGCATCACGAGGAATCTGTATCCCTGCTAATCTAAATACTTGTTGTGTAAATCCAGAGCAATCAATTCCAAAAATGGTCTTACCTCCCCATAAGTAAGGCGTATTTAAAAATTTAAGTGCATCATCTCGTTTTTTGAGTGAATCTATTTTTTCTTTAAATATTTTTGAATTTCCTTTATATTCCCAAAAATCATCTCCTAATCTAATCTGATTTCCTTTTAGATTGGGTAAAAAACTTCCAAGACTAATCCTTATCTCTTGCCTACTTTGCTTTATTATTCCGACGGGGTCTGTACTGATGTGGATAGGCTGTGGTTGGATTTGCTCATAGATTTCTTTTGAGATTGGATTTAATTGTTGAGAGTCTATCCACCCATAGTATCCATCAGTGTCTAATTGTATATAAGCCCATTTTTGAGATAAATCATATTCTAATAACTGATAAGTATCTCCAAAGAGCATTTGCGTACAAATTTCTTGTCTGTTAGAGGGTTCAGTACGCATAGGTACGGCACTTAACTGGCATAATCCGTAGTGAATCATAAAAGATAATTAGAAATGATTGTATAAAAAAAGCCCCGAAGGACTTCACTTTAAGATAATTACTTTTTGAGAATATTGATTTCAACTCTTCTATTGAGTGCTCGGGCTTCTTCCGTTATCTCTCTACTGAGGGGGTTTGTGCCACCAAATGATTTAAGTTGGATGCGTTTAGGGTCTAAATCTCCTTCATTTACTAAATAGGTTTTTACAGCCTTTACACGGTTATATCCAAGATCTTTTTGGTCTTTTGGTTTTCCGAATACTTCGGTATGACCCTCTAAACGTATCTCCATGCTTGGGTTATCTTTGAGGGTTTTTACGAGTCTGTTAAGCTCAGGAAAAGATTCAGGTAAAAGGTTATACTTTGTTCTTTCGAAGAAGATATTATTCAGCCTTACTTTTGCTCCAGCTTCAAGCGGCACAAGGTACAAATCTTTTGTGATTTCTTCATATTGGGTTTTACCTGTCAAGTCTATGTTTTCATCTACCGATAAAAACCCTTTTGATTCTGCTAAAATGGCATATTTTTTATCTAAAGGAAGTACAATTTTATATTCACCTGTCTGAGGGTTAGAATTAGCCTTGCCTGCATTTTCTCCTCCTGGGAGTATTTCGTATAAAATATCTGCTTTGATTGGTTCTCTAGTTTTAGCATTGAATACACGTCCTTTAATGAGAACTACTGGGTCAGGGCGGTTTTCTTCTGTAAGTCGGATTCTAAAAATATCACTTTGCCCTAATGAGTTAGCATAAGAAGCAAAATAAGCATAATCGGCTTTGGCAGGAATACTAAAATAAGCATCCCACTTTTCAGAGTTAATCTCTGGCCCTAAGTTTTGAGGTACACTCCAGCTTTTCCAAGTATTGTCTAGGCGGCGAGTGACAAAAATATCATTTGAGCCATATCCACTTAATCCACTTGTAGAGTAATATAGTGTCTTGCCATCAGAAGCTAAAAAAGGAGAAGTTTCACTAGCAGCAGTATTGACTACTTCTCCAAGATTTTCAGGAGAAGACCAAGTACCGTCTGGCTGTAATCTTGAATAATAAATATCTTTTTCACCATAAGAGTCATTTCGTTGGATAGTCATTAATAAGATTTTTCCATCTTGTGAAAGACAAAATTCTGAATAGTCATTTCGGTTATAATAATTTTGGATGACTACTTTTTCAGGCATAGCCCATTTTCCTGTGCTATTTTTTCTAGTAATAGAGAGTCCTTTTTCAAAAGTACCATCAGGGTTATAGATATTATTAAGTAGCATAGTATTTCCATCTGGCGAAATGGAGAAAGAAGAGTTATGTTCGGGTGTATTGATAGGCCCACCTATATTCTGAGCTATCTCAAAAATACTATCTGATTTAATATTAGAATACCATACATCTTGTTTTTCAGGATTTCCTATGTTTTGAGGATGGTCTGCACGTGTAAAAAAGATAGTCTGTCCATCGGGAGAAACCATAGGAGCAATTTCTTGGTATCTAGAGTTGATATTAGGGCCTAGATTTTGTACTTTAGATTTGATTTCTATATCACTAACAATATTGATTTCTGCTTTTATCTCTTTGGTAGAGCTAGAGATACCAATGGCATCTATTTGGTTAAAACCTGGCACTTTGCTGGTATTTAGTTCTAGCTTGACTGCCTTGACTAAGAAATCAGTATTGGCAAAGATAGAAAACATGCGAGCTGGCACACTAAGTGGACCCACATTCACATTTTTGTAAATAAGATACTCTTTGTCAGTTACATCATAGACATAGATATGCGTAACAGCACCTGGATTATAGTTTTCTGCTACGATTACTTGGGCTATTTTCATTGGCTTGGCAAAGCCAACTTTAATCCATTCTCCTTGAGCATTTTCTTTGGTGGCAGGAGACCAAGCACTAGGGCTTTCGCCAGCAGCAGGTAATTTATCAGGCTTTCCTAAGACCTGTATGCCTTTATATTGGTTAGACTGGGGCTTACTCAAATCTACAAAATAAGAGGATTCTCCAATCAATTCGCTAGCCCACTGCACATCAGACTGTGCAGATGCAGGAAAAGCAAAAAAATAAATCAAGCTAGTAAGAAGAAGTGAGTAATAGGATTGTGTATTAAAAAGACTATATTTCATAGTATGTGCAAAGATTTGATAATAAGTGTATTACTTGGCTTTCATATAAAAATAACGTGAAAGGTCTTAAACTAATATGAATAAGACAATGAACATTAATCAAATGAAATTTAAAACTACAAATAAAATGCCTTATATTATTGAATAGAAGAATGCTTTTTTATTTTTTTAACAAGTAAGTCAAAATAAAACCCCCAACTAGAAGCTAATTGAGGGTAATATATGGTGATATAAAAGATTAATTTTTTACTTTTTCTACTTGAGCCTCTAAGTTAAATAAATTATTAAGTACATCTATGAGGGTTTCAGCTTCTCCACGTTTGCAAGCAGCCTTGAGCTGTAATGCAGGGAGTTTCAAGATTTTTTGCATCATGTTTTTAGTAATCTGCTCCACTTTTTGAGTCTCAGATGAGTTTAATTTTTTGGCATAGCGAGCCAATTCTTCTTGGCGAATCTGCTCAAGTGTATTTTTAAGTTTTTGGAGTGTTGGAGAGATTTCCATTTCCTTAAACCACTCATAAAAATCTTCTATAGAGTTTTGAATAATCGCTTTTACATCAGGAATAGATGCTAATCTCTTTTGGAGAGCATCTGTAGCTCGGTTATTAATCTGATCTATATTATAGAGTAAAACGCCTGCATTTTTTTCTATTTCTGCATCAATACTACGTGGCACTGACAAATCAATAAAGTATTTAAAGGAAAGTATTTTCATTTTGCTTACCTCTTTATCAGTAATGAAAGGTTGGTGATTTGCAATGGAAGATACAATAATATCAGCTTCTTGCATTGCTTTTTCTACCTTCTCAAAAGGAATATTGTTTAAACCAGTCTCTAAGGCAAGAGCCTCAGCTTTAGATTGTGTACGGTTAATGATTGAAACTTCACCTAACTGAGGTTTATTAGCAAGATGCCTGCAAATATCAGCACCTATTTCACCTATTCCCAAAATCAAAATGCGTGGGTTGTGCATCTGCTGCGTAAATTCTTCAATGAGTTCTACTGTAGCATAAGAAGTAGAAGCTGCTCCACTTCTAAAAGGAGTTTCTTGTACGACACGCTTATTAGTGAAAAATATGCTGTGTAACAAACGGTGCAAAAAAGGACCAGCTAAATCAAGGTCTGCCGAAAGCTGATAGGCTTGCTTGACTTGATTGGTGATTTGCATATCTCCTACTACCTGAGAGTCAAGCCCCATAGCCACATCAAATAAATGTGCTATTGCCTCAAAATCATCAGTGATTTGCTCAAAATAATCTTGATAATGACTACGAGAATCTATATTTTTGAGTATAAAAATCTCTTGAATAATATTATAACTATAATCAATAGAAGAGAGATAATATACCTCAGTTCTATTACAAGTAGATAATATTAATATATCTGATATATCTTCCCAGTCTTTGATTTTTTGTGCTAATTCCTGACAAGAGGGCATATCCAAAGCAATCTGCTCTCTTACTGGAAGAGGAGTATTTTTGTAGGATAAACTTATTGCCTTAAATTGATTCATAGACTTTATTTTTCTTTTTTAATGTACAAATTTACGATGCAAAACTGTAAGCTAAATTATTGTACCCGAATGTAACTCTAATTTATAATCATTTCAAATAAGATTGCTTGTGAAATACACAATGTTCAAAATAATCTCAGTTTTATTAGATTTAAAATGACATTCGTCAGTTCATCTTAGTTTCTATTTCATTTAACTTTCTGTGAAGGGTTTTAGGTTTTATAGGTGTATGATTATTACAAAATCTAGAAATAATGAACATAAAATCCAGATAATAATGATATACAAAAGCCAAAATAAATCCAAAAAAGTTCACATGCTTACAGGCAGTAAAGGAGAGTTATTTGAAGGATTATAGATAGTTGAATTGTTGTCTTGTTTGTTTAAAAAATGTTTAAACAGGTAAAAAAAAAGACCTAAAGGAGAATAGAGGCTCGATGCTTTTTTAGAGAATAATCAAAATAGAAACCCTTATTTAGAATGATTCTACGTAAATATTTTGTGAAAAATAACTGCATCAAATATTTGATAATCAAATAGATATGATATTTTTGTAAATTAATGTGCTTTTAAAATGAGAAGCACAAACGATAGCTTTCTTAAAAATTTTTTGCTATCTAAAAATTGTGTCGTAGTATTGCTTACTCATACAAGAGATGAATGTTTTGATATTATTAAAACATTGCCTTAAACAAGGAGTTAAAAACTTATAAAATTGCATTTATTACAGAATTTTAGCCTAAATGATTATAATAAAAATGTTTGAGAATAGTATCACAATTTACAAAAAACTCCTTTTTGTACTTGCACTTGGTATTTTCACTCTGAATAGTGGACTTGCACAAGATAGTACAGCAACTATTGGAGGTAACGCCAAACCTAGTGATGAAGTCTATAATACTGGGAAAACTCTTTGGCAACAAAACTGTACTTCCTGCCATAATATTGATGCCGAGAAAAAAGTGGGACCAGGCATGAAAGGAATCTTAGAAAGAAGAGATAGAGCTTGGTTAAAGCCGTGGATTGTTAATTCTCAGGCAGTCATTGCGAGTGGAGACCCTTATGCCGTTAAGCTTTACAACGAATACAATCAAACTGTAATGACTAGCTTCGCTTTTTCAGATACGGAATTGGATGCTTTGCTTGATTTCATCGCTTATGAAAGTGAGGTAGTAGCAGAAGTAGTAGTAGCTGGAGGTGATTCGGCAGCTCCAACCGATGGAGGAGGTATTTCTTCTAATTATTTTAATTTATTATTAGGAGTATTGGTCTTTATACTTATTTTGATTTTGACTGTGTTGTTTTTGATGGTTACGATTCTAAATCGTTTCTTAAATCAGAAAGAAGATTTAGATGAAGCAGACAAAGAAATAGTCGCACAAAAGTTCAATCCTTTCTCTATATTCCAGAGCCGTGCTTTCTTAGGTGGAGTAGCTCTTATATTCGTATTAGTAGTGGCCAAGACAGGCTTAGACGGTTTAATTGGTGTAGGAATTCAGCAAGGATACGCCCCTACCCAACCAATTGCTTTCTCTCACAAGTTACACGCAGGTATGTATGAAATAGACTGTGGATACTGCCACACAGGAGTATATAAAGGTAAATCTGCCACTATCCCATCCGCCAATATCTGTATGAACTGTCACAACCAAGTTAAAGTAGGTTCTCCTGAGATTCAAAAAATATACAAAGCTATAGAGAATGATAGACCTATAGAATGGGTACGTATTCATAACTTACCAGATTTAGCGTACTTTAATCACTCACAACATACGAATGTAGCTGGTCTAGAGTGTGTAGAGTGTCATGGTGAAGTAGAAAAAATGGAAGTCGTAGAACAACGTGCACCACTTACAATGGGCTGGTGTATCAACTGTCACAGACAAAGTGTAGTAGATCACGCAAAAGACAATGAATACTATGATAGACTATTAGAATATCATGAAGAAACTAAAGGCAAAGCACCAATGACTGTAGAGCAAATAGGTGGTTTAGAGTGTTCTAAATGTCATTATTAATATATAGATGTACAATCACATTATTTTTTTCAAAAGATTTAACAATTAGAAGATAAACCGAAATGGCGGAAAATAGATATTGGAAAGGTATTGAAGAATATACCAACGATACTGAGTTTGTAAAGAATGCTGAGAAAGAATTCTCAGACGGAATGCCTGAACTGGGTAATAACCGTCGTGATTTTTTAAAGTTAATGGGTTTTAGTATCGCAGCAGCTTCTCTAGCTGCCTGTGAAGCTCCTATCAAAAAGGCAATCCCTTACCTTAATAAGCCTGAGGAACTTGACCCTAGTATTCCTAATTATTATGCTTCTACCTACTATCAAGGAGGCGATTATGCTAGTATTCTAGTCAAAACTCGAGAAGGTCGTCCTATCAAAATAGACGGTAATAAACTCTCAAAAATCTCAATGGGAGGCACAAGCTCAAGAGCTCAGGCTTCTGTATTAGATTTATATGATGATAATAGATATAGAGGTTTTGTACGCAAAGATGGAAAATTTGCAGATACGGCTGATGAAAGAGTAAAACAAAATGAAGCAATAGACAAAGAAATTATGTCTAAACTAGCTTCTGCAAGAAATATTCGCATTGTATCTCCTACTATTATTAGTCCTTCTACTAAGAAAGCGATTGAAGATTTTAAAGCAAAATATCCATCAGCTCAACACGTGATGTATGATGCTATCTCTGCTGATTCTATATTGAAAGCCAACGAAGAATCTTTTGGGAAAGCCTTGCTTCCTACTTACGATTTCAAAAATGCAAAAGTTATTGTAAGTTTTGGAGCTGATTTCTTAGGTACTTGGATTTCTCCTACTGAGTTTTCTCGTCAATATGCTCAGAACCGTAAAGTGAGTAAAGAAAGCAGAGAGATGTCTCGTCATTATCAATTTGAGTCAAATCTATCTCTTTCAGGAGCAAATGCCGATTACAGAACTCCTATACGCCCTTCTCAAGAAGGACTAGTAGCTGCTTCTTTATATAAGAAAATTACTGGCTCTGATAAATTTGCAGATGCAGTTATAGATAAAATGCTTGACAAAGTAGCCAAAGAATTAAAAGCTAATAAAGGTAAATCTTTAGTTATTTCTGGATCAAGAGATAAATCAGTGCAAGTAGTTATTAACGCAATCAATAATGCTTTGAGTAACTATGGCACAACTATAGATACAAGCAAACCTAGCTATGTATTGCAAGGTGATGATCAAGCAATGGATAAATTTATCAGTGATGTTAAAGGCGGAAGTATAGACGCCGTTATTTTTTATGGAGCGAATCCAGTCTATAATCACGCAAGAGGTAGTGAGTTAAAAGATACTCTTTCAAAAGTAAAAGGAGTAAAAATATCTTTTGCTGACAAGCCAGATGAAACAGCTAGTCTGTGTGATTATGTTTGTCCTGATAGCCATTATTTAGAATCTTGGAGTGATGCAGAGCCTCGTCAAGGACATTATAGCTTAATACAGCCAACGATTACTCCTCTTTTTGATACTCGTCAAGCACAAGAAAGTCTATTGATTTGGGCTGATATCAAAACTTCTTTTTATGATCTTATCCGTGCATATTGGCAGGCCAATGCATTTCCTACCCAAAAAGAATATGCTTCCTTTGATGATTTTTGGAGAATCAGCTTGTACAACGGAATCTTTGATACTATGGGTAAAGTTAGCACCCCAGTAACAAAAGAAAATAAAGCAGAAGATGGTGAAGAAATTACACCTATTGTAGTAGGAGGTGGAAACTTCGCAGGGAACGTAAACGCAGCAATGACTGCAATCAGCAAAACCTATAAATCCCCCTCAAATAAAATCGAACTGAGCTTATATGAGAAAGTAGCTATCGGAGCAGGTACACAAGGTAATAACCCGTGGTTACAAGAAATGCCAGATCCTATTACTAAAGCGTGTTGGGGTAATTATGTAGCTGTTTCTCAGAAATTAGCTGAAGAAATGAGTTTATCACAAAATGATGTGGTAAAAGTAGAAGGAAAAGGATATTCAGTAGAACTTCCTATATTAATACAACCAGGTCAAGCCCAAAAAACAGCTTCTATAGCATTGGGTTATGGACGTGAAGTAGCTGGTAAAGTAGGTAATAAAGTAGGAGTGAGCGTATTTCCTTGGTTGAAAGAAAAAGGAATTATAGAAGTAACCCTTACCAAAACAGGTAAACAAGATCCTATTGCACAAACTCAAACTCACCATACTATTATGGGGCGTTCTATCATCCAAGAAGCTACTCTTAATGAGTATAAAGAGGATGAGTATGCAGGACGTGTTAGACCTATGATTGAAACCTATACTGGAGCCCGTGCACCAAAAGATATTACACTTTGGAAAGGTCATTATTATCCTAATCACTCTTGGGGAATGGTTATTGACCTAAACTCTTGTATTGGTTGTGGTGCTTGTACCATCGCTTGTCAGGTAGAAAATAATGTACCTGTAGTGGGAAAACAAGAAGTGATTAATAGTCGTGAAATGCACTGGATTAGAATTGATAGATATTATAGCAATTCTCAAGAAGTGCAAGATCAACTTTCTAGTGGCGAAATCACTACAGATAGTTCATCACTAGAAAAAGCTTCTGAAAATCCAGAAGTTACCTTCTTCCCTATGATGTGTCAGCACTGTAACAATGCTCCTTGTGAGACAGTTTGTCCAGTATTGGCTACAACTCACAGCACAGAAGGTCTAAACCAAATGACTTATAACCGTTGTATTGGTACTCGTTACTGTGCCAACAATTGTCCATATAAAGTACGTCGTTTTAACTGGTTTCACTACGCAGAGGATACTCGTTTTACAGATGTAAACTATACCCAAACTACTGATTTAGGTAAGATGGTATTGAATCCTGATGTAACCGTTCGCTCTCGTGGTGTAATGGAAAAATGCACAATGTGTATTCAGCGTATCCAAGGTGGTAAATTAGAAGCTAAGAAAGAAAAACGCCACGTAAAAGATGGTGAAATTCAGACCGCTTGTGCTCAGGTTTGTCCTACAGAAGCAATCATCTTTGGAGATATGCGTGATATGGATAGCCAGATTTCTAAAACCATTGGATTGAAAAAAGAAGTAGAAGAGCCAAAAGAAGGCGAAGGAAAATCTACTACTACTTTCACAATCACCGAGCCACGTGCTTATCATGTGCTTGAAGAAATCAACGTGCAACCACAAATAGCTTATCTAACTAA
>JBBRUH010000101.1:0-13991 GCA_038248005.1 Cytophagales bacterium
ATGAAGGTTTATGACTCAAAATTAGCCGTGCAAATCGGAGCTGTCTGCCAAATGGGTATCCAATCCCTGACTATAAAACAGCAAGTAAATTGATTTTGGCGAGATAACTAAAAATAAATTGTCAAGAAAGTATAGGTTCATAAAAGTAGCTCCAAAGATTTTCAATGGAGTAGAGGCTGTCGTAGTCCAGCCACATAGATATTTTTCTATAAAATAAATGACTATAGTAGGGAAGTCTAAAACAAAAAAAACACCTTCTATCGATTTAACAGAAGGTTGTAAAGTGGTATGGATTCTAAATAAATATATGATTTAAAAATCACTCCCCAATAGGCTATCAACTTCTCTTAGTATTGCCCTGTGGAGAGCATAACTAGAGTACACGCTTCTAGGCTTTCTATATTATTTTCTTTGGCGAGTTTGCAGAGTTCTTGGTTTTCTGTACCTGGATTAAAAATAATGCGTTTGGGTTTCAAGCTTAGGATATAGTCATACCATTCGGGTTGGTTTTGAGGCCCTATATACAGCGTAATAGTATCTACATCTGCTATTTCGGGCTTGTCAGTCAAGATTTCTTTTCCAAAAACTTCTCCTTTTTTGATACCCACAGGGATAATCTCATGTTGGTGTCTTGTAAGGTCTTTGGCTGCAATATAAGCATAGCGATTAGGGTTGGTGCTTGCTCCTAAAATGACTGTCTTTTTCATGGTTTTGGTGCTTTTATTTTTTATGATTTATTACAAATAAGTGATGAGTTATAAATGATGAGTGATGAGTTTTATTATTAAAGTATTGATAATCAGATTTTTACAACAAGATTAAAGTATAAATTAATTTTAACCATCTACTTATACAAAAAATAAAATTTTAGTGGCTTGGAGCGTGTTCGCCAGTAGGTTCCCAGCCAATCACGATATTTTCATTATCAATATCGAAGAGTGTATTTGCTTCATTTCGTAGTATATCTACTAAGGCATGTAGTTCTTCCATAGAAAAGCATTTCATATCAATGATTTCGGGTGAATGATCTTCAAGACGTAACCTAAGCCAAAAGTATTTTTTTTCAGTATTGGCATAAACCGTGTAAGCAGTAATTTTTTTGAGATTTGTCATCTTTATATAGATATAGTTAATTTCCTAAAAATACACCACCTATGCTGATTTACCAAATCTATTTTTCTCAAAAGTCAAAAAAATAAGTTTAGTAATAGTTAAAACCTCTCAAATTATCCTCTTAAATAAATCGATAGCTTTTTCTGTCAAAAAAATATTTGATATTGCATCACTATATTATTCAATCTCTCACCTGCTCTGATTTCGCCCCCTTCTACTTGATAAGTAGGTCTATTTTGCAAGTCTAGTGAGATTTTGGCGTGATTCCCTGCCATAAAATAATTAATCCCTAAATCAAATACATCTGTACTTAAGCCATTCAATCTATCATATTTTGCCAGAGTGTTAGAGGCATAGACCATTATTTTTCCTTTTACTAATTTATCTGGAAATAAATAACCTATCTGGGCATAAATCACATTGCCTGTCCCAAACATCGGGAATGAGTTTCCATAAGTAGCTCCTTGACCTGTGATGCTGTTGCTGGCATTGAGGTTAGAGCCGTTGGCTGGGTTCATGATGCCATTGTATCTGAGATAATTAGAGCCATAATTGGTACCAAAATACCCTAAGTATGCAGAGATAGCATTCCCTTTGTCTTTATTAATAGGCACATCTAAGTAGCTTTCTATGGCGAGATGCCTCATGTTTTGATAAGTGGTATCATTGGAAGCTTCTTTTTTCCACATTGCATCTTTTTGAATAATTCCCCCTATTGCAATATTAAAAATCTTCTTTTTGCCTAGGTAGCTCCCTGCCATATAAGGCGTAGTGTGAGGCTCATGTTCAAAAAACTGATAAATAAAATATCCTTGTATTTGTAATTGATGTCCTTTTTGAGCAAAATTAGCATTGCTAGAAATGGCTGGTGAAGTAGCTCCTGTAGAACTAATGGGAAAAGGATCACTGACTATGAAACGATAATCTAGTTTGCCGACTTGCCCCCTTGCATATATACTTAGTTTACGGCTAAATTCATCTGTCTGATCTACGGTAGTCTGTGCAAAAATAGGGACATCTAATGTCAGAATACTTCCAATGCTTGGTTGTGAAAAACGGGATAAACCATTTGCTATTGTGAGTCCACCTCCTAATTTTAATCCATTGTCATTTGTTAGTTTGTATTCGCAGAGAGCGTCATGAAAAAAAGCGGCTTGCTTTCTGTTTCCAGTACTGTTGTATTGAGCATTGAAGTTATTCTGACCAAATTGAAAATAAACAAATACTTTGTCAGTAATCTGCCCAAACATTTGAATTCTTGTCCTTCTTAATCCAATATCAAATGAATTATCCTTATTTACACCTTCTATGAGTGTACCAGGATTACTTTGGTTAAATCTAAGCCAAGTCTGGTTTAAGAAGGTTACTTGGAAATAATGACTTCCATCTTCATTGATATTGTACTTCAATGCTTGTTTTTCTTTGTCA
Source organism: Cytophagales bacterium (assembly GCA_038248005.1). Taxonomy (GTDB): domain Bacteria; phylum Bacteroidota; class Bacteroidia; order Cytophagales; family Microscillaceae; genus JAABSX01. The sequence continues at coordinate 2,542 of JBBRUH010000101.1, forward strand.
ATTTGTGCAAAAAGTGAGAGCGAGAGACAAAAGAAAAAGAAGAATATGATAAATGATTTCATGTTATTTTATTTTTTGATGAGCTATTGGTGTATCAGGAGTGTTTTTTATCAAAAGACTCAATCACTAGATGTGAAATTTTAAATATATTAGAAGAATCAAACACTATGAGAAACTTTCTTATTTAAAAGAATCATCTCTCATAAAGTCTAATTTTAGGCAATGAATTATGATTGATTTACTGAATTATTAGTTACAAGTACAGGGTTAGTGATTTCAAGCAAATCAATCACTTCTTTTGATTTTTGGATTAAGGTATCTAGCTCAGACGTGTGTTTTAAGTAGGTGTTTTTATGAATCAGTAAGTCTAATCCATTGCTCACTAGTAAATACTCTGGCTCATTTTCTAGCAAAGAAAGTAACTCAGAATTGAAAAAAGTCCTTACTAGCTGCTCATCTCCATCAGTTTTGAGTATAAATTTATTAGAAAAACTAGGATGAGTTTCAAAATTAATATCATTTCCTTTGAAGTATTCTGTCATTTTGTCAAAAGCAGTTTCTTTCTCCATATAAAATTTAGGAAGAGTCTCTAATCCACTAATTTTTAAAGTGGTATAGCTTTGTTTTTCGGTAGTAATTATCGCCCCTTCTTCTGTGATTAAATCTGCAATGCTTAGTATCAATCCTTTATATGGTATATTGATAATATTCTCAATTGCTAATATTTTTTTACGAATAGTAAGCGTATAAAATGCCCATTCTTCAAACTGATAAGTACGGCTAGAATATGAGTAATTATGATGAGAAGCATAATCAAACCACTGCATTTGTCTTTCTGCAAGGTGTGTATAGGCTTTTGTTCTCTTTGTGTTTTTATCACGTGCAGCCAAAGGGTGGTCAGAAACAGTATTAAGGCTATCGATATTGACTAAGTGTAATTCTTTTTGTTCGTTTTTAAGATTACGTTCATACTCCTCAAAGTGCTCCATCACTGTATGGTCTATAATAGTAGCATCTGTTAGGTCTAAATCTAGTACTTTGGCATTTTTGAGAGCCTTATCCATTTTCTTTTTTAAAGATAAATAGTTTGAAAAAATAACCGAGCCTGATACCTTTAGAATAGCTACATCTCCCTTTTGGCTCAGTACTGCTTTACAGGTAAATAACTCTCTCAAAGGAACTCCTCTAACAATTAATACTACATACTTAAATAAAATACCTATCACGATACCCATCACCAAATCAGTGGCCAATACTGCCACGAGTGTAATCACAAATATCTCTAACTCTAAAAGTCCAATCTTAAACATTTTATTAAACTCTTGAGGAGAAGCAAGCTTAAACCCCGTAAACACAAGCATGGCGGCCAATGCAGCCATCGGAATCATCTCAATCACTATAATACCTACTAAAAGATAAAAAAGAAGAAAACCAGCATGGAAAAAATTAGCCCATTGGGTTTTAGCACCACTGTTGATATTGGCTGACGAACGCACAATCTCAGAAATCATCGGCAGACCACCTATCATAGCGGCTAAGGAAGAACCCGAACCCATGGCTACAAGGTCACCATCTAAGTTAGATTTTCTTTGATAAGGGTCAAGGCTATCTACTGCCTTGGCACTCAATAAACTCTCAATAGCAGAAACCAAGGCAATGCCTACTACGGCAGACCAAAATACGCCTTGACCTATTTTCTCGAAGCTTGGAAATTGAATACCCCCTTCACCCAAGATATTGTGAGGCATACTCACTAGTTTGAGATTCTCTGTGCCTAACAGTTGAGCTAAAGGAATCGTAACAATCAAGACCCACATAGGAGCAGGAATGACCTTAATTGCCTTTATTTTGAGAAAGGTGTGTCCCTTTAAAATAAGCAATGAAATAACAGCAACGGTGGTAGAGTAAGGGTTTAAGATAGTAAAAGCATAAGGAATTTCTGTAGCAATTTCAAGAATCTCTCCCTTGGGAGATGCTACACCAAGAGCAGGAAAAATCTGCTTGATGATAATGATAACTCCAATGGCTGCCAACATACCGTGCACGGCAGCAGAAGGAAAGAAATCGCCAATTTTACCTGCTTTTATAAACCCAAACATTGCTACGATGCCACCTGCCACTACGATAGCCCCTAGTGCGTGAGGATAACCAGCAAAATTGGTATCTGGGCCAGCTCCTCCCATAGATTCGGTAGCGGCTAGATTTAATACAATCAAACCTGCTGCTGGCCCACTAATAGTTACAAATGTACCCGAAATACGAGAGGCAAAAAGACCTCCTATAATGGCAGTAATCAATCCAGCTAAAGGAGGCATACCTGAGGCAATCGCAATACCTAAACAAAGTGGTAATGCAATTAAAGAAACGCTAAATCCAGCAATCAAATCTTCTCTGAAATGTGCTTTGAGGCCAGCGAAGCCTTTTAAAGGAACTGAAATATTTTGCATTTTTTTAAAACTTAAAGTGTTTATTTTTTTATAAATATAATTTTGTTTTTCTGAAGCTATTTTTTACGCCGAGCGATAGGCTACTTCGTGATTGGTCTTAACATGTGGCCCTAAGAATATTCTGATATATATCCGAATGGTTGCAAGTCCATTAATGATAAAGCTAAGAGAAACTAAAAAAGCAAGAATAAATTGGTCTTCTTGAATATGACTAAAGATAAGATCTTGCCCTAAAAAAGTACTTGTAATTGGAAAGCCTGCTACTCCTAGACAAGCAAGTAAAAATACTCCTCCTAAAACTGGATACTCATAGACATGCCCTTGAAAAAGATTAAGGCTAAATGATTTTTCAGCTTTTCTTAATTTCAAAAGACATATAAAACCAATGATACTTGCTACTGTAGCACCACTTAGATAAATAACAATATCCCAAAATGTAAAAGACTCATTAAATGAAATGGCTAATGCCATCCAAAAGTGATTTAGTAGTATCAAAGTCCAACTCCACAGCACTCGCTTTCTTTCTACAAAAGCCCTCATTACCAAGAGCAGTCCTATAATTGCTATTAAAATGGGAAGATAAGCACGAATTACCGTAGGAATCCAAGTTTCATTTCTCCATAGAATAGTAAAGCCGAAAAATAAAGGCATAATCACTCCAAAAAGAATAGAGTTATTTAAGAAGCTAAACTGTTTGCCTATAATCTTGAGAGGATTCCAAAAATAGCGAAATAAAAAGCTATCCAAATTCCATTCACGCACACTTGCTACATAGATTGTGTATTTCCATTTAGTCAGCCATTTTTTATCTGTTGAAGGCTCGGAAGGAAGATAATTATAAAACTGATCTCGGATAAGGTAAGTAACTACCGAAGGAGATACCAACAGTTGATAAGTTCTCAAAAAAGCATTGCCTGCAAAGTGAATCAAGACAAGTACTTCTAAACCTAAAGATATTTCTACAAACATAATCCCTATCTGTGCCACTGAGGAGTAAGCTATCTGTGATTTGATAGAAGATTGAACACCTGCTGAAAGTGTAGCTATAGTAGCTGTGATAGCACCCAAAGCCATTACAATCCCTCTTATAATATATTGATTCTCCCAAAAAGGAAAGGTTCTCAATAAAATAAAAACACCAATATGAACTGCCAAAGAACTATAAAATATCGCACTTGAAGGCGTAGGGCCTTCCATCGCACGGGGCAGCCACGAAGAAAAAGGCAATTGAGCAGATTTAACGGCGGCTGCCACCAAAATCATCAATGAAATGAATAAACCCATAGAAGCATGATGCTTAAGAGAGGAATCTACTAAAAGCATATTGTTCATCTCCAAAAAAGTGATATTGTGATGCCATAAATGATGGCTCATCCACATTGCTAATAACAAAGCAGCATCTCCGAGTCTATAAATAGAATATACCTTAAAAGCATTGCGGACAGGCAAGTATCGCTCTCTATAATAGGCGATTAGTAAAAAAGAAGAAATCCCTAAAATCTCCCAACCTATAAACAAGGTCTCAAAATTACCTGAGAATATCGTGAGGTTATATCCCGCATAAAAAAATAAGATAGTATTAAAAAAGCGTTTGTAGCCTTTTTCACGGTGTAGATAATGACGACTGTATGAAGTAATCAAAAATGTAAGAAAAGAACCTACTACCAGATAGACTGCACTAATGCCATCAAAATAGAGATCAATAAAAAACTCATAATCTCCTACTTTATAAATACTAAATTCTTTGATATTGAGCGGCTCTGCACCTTTATAGACCCAATAAGTTATAAAAAGCATGGCAGACAGCCACTGTAATCCAGCTGTAAAGAAGGCAACTTGCGAAAGTGTTTTTTCTTTTTGCTTTGGGATAAGTAAAGTAATCAAAAAACCTAAAAAGGGTAAAATAACAAATAAAGCCAAAAATGTTTTCATAATATTGATGCAGTTTATTTAATCTGACAGACAGCAGCGTTTTCTTCTTTTGATTCTATAATCACATTGAGGTCTTTGACTTTGGTAGGAGCTAAGCAAAGAGGCTGATAAAGGAAAAAAGCACCTTCTTCAAATACAAAAATCTCCTTAGTTTCTGGATGCACTACGGCAAGCTTTATCCATTCATTTTCAAACCACTCATAAGTAGCAGGGTTGGTCTGGATTACCTTTAAAGCTACTTCTGGAAAGTGCTCTACTATCAGCATCAATCGAATAGGCTCATGCACTTCTACCATCTGTATCGGCAACCCAGAGCGTAAATCACCTTCAAAACCATTAGCAACTCCTATCAAGCCCATCACATTGTGAGGAAGCTTAGAGCCAGCACCTAGTTTTTCATTATCTACTCTCGAGAAGTAGTACTCTAAGTTAATACCACCAGAAACAGGTGCAGCTGCATTGAGAATCCCCAAAAGACGCTCACCTTGGGGGTCTGAGGCGTAATCATAGGAGTTTAAAAACGCTCGGCGATCTAAGAAAAGTCCTTGATGAATCTGGTCTCTTCCTACAATACAGAGTGAATTAGTGGCATGATTAAGCTCTGGGCGAGGCTCAAAAATAGAAACTGCTCTAACACGTACTTCCTCATGAATCTGGGCACAACTGTGGTTAAGATTAATAGACTTGAATCTTTTAGCACGTTCTTTTGCATTTTTATTAAGTGCTTCTAAGAATATTTGTTGATTCTTTTGATGCAATTTGGCATTAGAAGGAGATAAAAAACCTTCATCATAAAACACAAAATCGTCTTGAGTAGTATCGTGTAATCCTCCCAAAAACTCAGTTTCTTCGGGAATAAAGATTCCCCCTTTAGCAAGCCCTTCTCTAACTTCTTTTTTATTAGCCATATAGCTAAATGCACGTGCATTGACAGACCCAGGTCTTCCTGAGCAAGCACCGCAGTCATAGCCCGCATAGTGTGTATTATTAACACTGCTTGCTCCATGACCTATCATATAAATAAGTGAGGCGAAATTATCTATCAACCCTGTACTTTTCAGCACTGCTTCTACCCTCACTATCATTTCTTCTAAAGTATAACCTACCTGTAATCCATCTTGCTGATGTTCTGAGCTACGATTTTCTATGGTAAGAGAAGATGATCTATCCATGTGCAAAAAAGAAGAAGCAGAAGCAGGGCTTGCACTTGGTCTGAATACTTGGAGCATTAACCTCATAGCAGACCAAAATCCAAGCGTTTGGGCTATCACTGTTCCAAAAAAGATATTGTGTGTATGTTTTTCAAAATGCACTTCTTTCTTTTGAGGTTTTTTGATAGTTACTTCTTTGATAAGGTGCTTAGGCTGCACAGGTACGGGACATATCTTAGTATGGAACTTACCCATCTCAGGCTGATAAAAAGCATCTATGGCAAAATGCCCAGGAGTACCATAGGTTTCACAGCTAGGCTCTAACTCTTCTATATGCCTTCTAATAGAACCCTCTCTATCATCTATACAAAAGAAAGCTTGAAAGCTAGGCTTAGAAGATTTTTTGGTAATATAAGATTGTTTTTGGATGGCGGCCAATATCTCATCATAGTAAGTCCATTCATAGGCAAACTGCCACATATTAAGCACATGGTCTAGCTCTGTGAGTGAAGTAGGAGTAAACAAAGAATCAGGCTCTTTGCTGACAAGCTCTGAAAGAGGTTTCCATCGGTTTCGAAGAGTATAATCTAAATTATCTATCTCTAACAAAAGTTCTAAAAGAATCAACTCACGAAGTGTAATCTTGCGAGCATCTAGCAGAGAGGTAGGTTGCTCTTCTATCACAGCTACTATACCTGACCAGCCAGGATGGGCAAACTGCTGATCAAAAAGATAAGTTTCATAATAAGATTCTTTGCCTACCAATATTTTGAGTAAATCTGATATTTCTAATTCTTCATCTTGTAGCAGTGCTTTTGCTCTTTTAGTCTTTAAGAAACCTATCCAACTGTTTTTTTCTATAGCTCTTAGTGAAGGTAAAAAGCCTTCTTCTTTGATTGGAAACTTAGTCAAGGCAATACCTTGGTCTAAGTAGCTATTTAATATTCTGAATAGATTGGTATGGACTATTGTATCTAAATCAATGTGATATGTTTCACGCCAATAGCCTCTAAGCTTTCCTATTCTCTTAGAAAAAGATAAATCATATTCTTTACTAATCATCTTTTGTTTAAAACCTAGAATATCCGCTTTTTCTAGCTTATGGGCTAGTGCTTGGTCTAAAATATCCTTATTGATTTTACCATTTTTGTAAAGGTCTCTGTAATCATCTATGTAAAGAGAAACCTTGTAACCAAATATCTTAGCAGCTTCACGGATGGCTATTTCAAATCTTTGGGCTTGAAATGCGTGCAAAGTATTATGGTGCACAAAATCTTTTAAAGGGGCTTGTGAAGGTAAATAATGCCTAAGACGGTGCAATACTTTCTCTTCTTTAAATGCCTGATGAGTTCTCATAACATTTTATTTTTTTATTGAAATTTATTGGATTTTTTAGCCTTCAAAAGAGTGCAAAACCTTCTCGAATAGGATAGATTTTGAAAAAATCACTTCTTAATACAGTACTAAATAATTAAAAATACAAAGGGAGTAATCCTACATGCTAAAAAAGTCGGATGACTTGCATAAAGTAGGTTTTAGGCAACTTTGCCTAAAAAAGAAAAGGTTTGGTCTAATTCCGTAGGTTATGATAGCTAATATACAAAGCGAATACGCTAAAAAGTATCGATTTATGCTCTTGGAAATGGAGGTAGTTTTTGATTAGGTTCTCTTGTGCTAGAACTTGATCTGAGAAATAAAAATAAAAAGCATGGTTTTTTTCATTTCTTTGTGTTTCTTTTTCATCAAGTTCTGTTTCATTCTTCTCTTTTTCATCTTCTTCATCAGAAGATTTATTCTTCTCTTTTTGAGGAGATTTAGGAGGAGTTTGTTTGTCTTCTTGTAGAAAAAAATAAGAATTTTCCTGAAAAGAAATATTGCTTTGAGAAATAGTAGGAGTATATGATATAGGAAGACCTTGTGCTTCTCCTAGAGGAGAGAAGTACATTAAGCTGAGTAGAATTTGATAGATGATTATCACAAAGTTCATATCAATAGTAACATATTCAATTTATAATACGCCAATATATCAAAAAGTAACACGTTTTTTTCGAAAAAAAATAATTTGTAAAAAATAATCTTTCAAAAACTCAAAAAAAATAGAGATAAGCCTTATAAATTTGTATTTTTATCAGCTTGATTCTAAATTTATATACAATCATATTTGTTTATTAATAAAAATGAGTACTTTAAAACTATGTTAAAATCCATAAACCAACACCATGCAATACCAAGATTATTATAAGATACTCGGTGTAAGCCGAAGTGCTAGTCAAGAGGATATCAAGAAAGCCTACCGCAAATTAGCACTTAAATATCACCCTGATAAGCATAACGGGGATAAGAATATGGAAAAGAAATTTCAAGAAATCACCGAAGCTAATAATGTACTTAGTGATCCAGCGAAAAGGCAAAAATATAACCTTCTCGGGTCTAACTGGCAACAGTATGAAAAAACAGGCTTTGAAGATTTTAATTTTGACCTAAAAGATATTTTTGGAGGTGGAGGCGTTTCTGATTTTTTTAAGCAGTTTTTTGGAGGCGGTGAAGCAGAACCCAAATCACAAACTCAAAATCTCAAGGGGCAAAATGCTGAGATAGATATTTCTCTTTCACTAGAACAAGCTTACTATGGCACAGAACGCACATTCAATGTAGATGGAGATAAAATCAAAGTAAACATCAAGCCTGGAGTAGCCCACGACCAAGTCTTAAGAGTCAAAGAAAAAGGAGGCTCTAGTGATGGTGGTTCAAGAGGTGATTTGCTTATCAAAATCAAAATAATACCACACGGGCGTTTTGATAGAAAGCAAAATGATCTATACCAAGACATAAAAATAGGCTTATACACAGCTATTTTGGGTGGAAAGGTAGAAGTGCCTACCCTCAAAGGAGCTCCTATCCAGATTAATATCCCTGCGGGAGTTGAAAATGGAAAAACACTCCGCCTCAAAGATTTGGGGATGCCTGTCTATAATAGTGCTACTCAATCAGGTGCGATGTATCTAAAAATAATGGTAAAAATGCCACAAAACCTCACAAACGAAGAACGAGCATTGTTTGAGCGACTTGCTTCACTTCGAGGATAGTTTTATTTTTCTAATGCTTAAAATAAACCAATAATTATCAGTAATTAAAACACTGTTAATCAGGCGATTAAGAACTAATCACTCATTATTTATAACTTATTACTCAAAATGTCTTTAACACCTACCAGACAAATTCTATTGGGCTTCAAAGCCCCTAATTTTACACTGCCTGATACCGTCTCAGGTAAAAATATACCCTTAGACGCTCTCAAATCTAATACGGCTACAGTAATGATGTTTATCTGTAATCACTGCCCTTATGTGATACATGTCATAGAAGAAATAGTGAAATTAGCCCAAGAATACCAGCCAAAAGGTATTTCTTTCATTGCGATTAGTTCTAATGATATCGTAAATTATCCACAAGATTCTCCTGCAATGATGACCCAATTTGCAAGAGAAAATGATTTTCCTTTCCCTTATCTCTATGATGAGAGCCAAGAAGTAGCCAAAGCCTATCAGGCTGCCTGTACGCCTGATTTTAGTGTATTTGATGGAGAACTAAAATGCGTCTATAGAGGGCAACTAGATGACTCACGCCCTGGAAACAAAGTGCCTCTTTCTGGCAAAGATTTACGTCAAGCGCTGGATAATTTGCTCAAAGGTGAAGAAATAAACATCACTCAGATTCCTAGTGTAGGCTGTAATATCAAATGGAAGAAATGAGAGGTGATTTACAGTTATTGAATCATACGAGTCATTTTAGAATGAAAAAATAAACCACTTAAACTCATAACTTGGGCAATCATACCAAATAAAAAATTAATCCAAGCCTTGTATCTATCCATCTTATAGACCGAATTTATTGGTTTGAATGGATTTGGATTAATTTATATTTAGTAATATTGCATAGAGATTCAATAAATCCTATGAAACCTAAAAGAATTATTTTAATACGCCACGGAGAATCTGAAGGTAATGTAGATAAAACAATCTATAGCATCAAACCAGATTACACCCTCACTCTCACAGATATAGGCATACAACAAGCACAAGAAACAGGGCAAAAACTCAGTGAGATATTAAAGGATGAAAGTACTTTTTTTTATATTTCTCCTTTTTGGCGGACTCGTATGACTTTTGAAGAAATAGCCAAAAATCTTGATTCAGATAAAATAGATTGGCGTGAAGAACCTAGGATTCGTGAGCAAGAATGGGGGCATCTTCGTTCTACCCAGATTAATAACCAAATCAATGAAGATAGAGATAGCTATGGTACTTTTTATTTCAGGATTCCTGACGGTGAATCTGGAGCAGATGTTTATGATAGAGTAAGTGATTTTTTAAATACAGTGTACAGAGATTTTAAAAAACCTTCTTTTCCTGAAAATGTCATTATTGTAAGCCACGGAATGACCATTCGTTTATTTTTGATGCGTTGGTTTCACTGGACAGTGGAGCATTTTGAAACGATTGCAAATCTTAAAAACTGTGAAATAATTACACTTATTCGCCAAGATGATAATAAATATGAACTAGATGAAGAGCTTAATACACACTCTGTATATCATCAATACCAGCGTCCAATCAATTTTAAGAAATAGATTTACTTCATCTAGTATAATAAAAAAAGCCAACATTGCTGTTGGCTTTTTTTATTTGATAGTTTAGCAAAGAATAATATTTTTCTTATTTACCGAAGCTACCTCCTCTTGACCTAGAAGACGAACCACTTGTACGTGAAGAGGTACGGTCTGTGCGTGAGGAAGAACTACGTGAGTATCTTGAAGGATTACTTGCTACTTTTTGGCGAAAAGAAGACAATTTACTTTGTTGCTGTTTTCTTTGATAGAAGCTAGGATTAGAAGCTCTAGTAGCAGGACTATTGGTCCCATAACTATTGCGTCCTCCACTTCCATAATAAGGAGCATTGCGAGTGCTAGGGCTATTGCGATAAGAGCGATAACCTGTATAAGTACTTCTATACGTAGGTCTTGACATCATATTAAACATAGTACTCATAAACATATACTGACCATAAAAAGCCCAAAACGAGTTCCCATTATTGTCATTTCTCCAGTTACCATATCTTTCATTGCCTACATATCCATTGAACCCAGGAGGAGAAGGTACTTTGTGTACTTTGCCATCAGGACTTTTAGAAGCTAGTTCTAAGCCCATATTATCAAGATTTTCTGCAAAAAACACCTCATCCACGTTTGTCCAATCTGTAACAGTAGCTTTAGAGGTACTATCCATCGGATTTTTGGTTACTTTGTATTTATGCTGATAGACATCTTTACCTGATTTATCATCCACTTGCATGTCATGCAAAATGATAGAGAAGGTTTTTTCATTGGCCATATCACGAACCATGTTATCTACTGGACTCGGCCCTGAGTATTTAGGCTTGCTTTCGCAAGAAAATAATAAGATAAGAAGTATAAAAAATGCGAAATTAATTTTTTTCATAATTATGATGATTTGTCTTTAAATGTATTTTATTCTTTAATACACGAATATTAGTTTATATGTTTATTTTATATTGATTTAAAAATAAAGTATCAGATTATTTTAGGTAAAACACTTATAACCAATTGATTACAACTTAATCATTAGTAACTCAGTAAGCAATCTCTTACTAGGGCATAATGATAGATGAAAACTCATATTCATTGGCTACTTTGCCCCATGAAGCTTCAAACTCTTCTTGACCCCATTGCTCTATACTGAGGATTCTTTCTTGATTTCTATCAAAATAAGTCCAAGAAACCAACTCTGCCCAGCTATCTGTCTCTACATTTCGATAATGACCGATGCTCTCAGATTTTCGGAAATAAGTTTCTCCTTTATAAGTGATTTTCATAGGAGGAACTTCTTTTTTGATGATGTCA
>JBBRUH010000102.1:0-13972 GCA_038248005.1 Cytophagales bacterium
AACTTTGAAGCAAATGGAGCAATTACCCCTGCCCAACAAGCATCTGCTTTCAACGCATTTATTAATGCTGATCCTTACCTACGTGAGAAAAGAGGAGACTATGTAGATCGCAATGGTGCTTTCTTGCCTTGGCTTTCAAGAATAGATATTTCTGTGGTACAGGAGTTTTTCGTCAATCTAGGCGAAAAAAGAAATACCATCCAATTCAGAGCAGATATTCTTAACTTTGGTAACATGCTCAACAGTGATTGGGGCGTAAGTCAGTCACTTATTCAGACTTCCCCTTTAATAGCACGTGGTGTAGTTACTCAAGCCAACGTAGATGCAGGCTTGCATCCAGCTGAACGCTTAGGACAGCCAAGATATAGAATGCAAACTACTAACTTGAATGGTATTACTGTGCCTGTGTTGGCTAATAACACTCGCTTTAATGCTGATATAGGGCAAGTATGGCAGTTACAATTCAGTATTCGTTATATCTTTAACTAATACAATGATAGACTAAATGTCTAATTATATTTTACAAAAAAAGCCCTGCCTTTCAGCAGGGCTTTTTTTGACATAAAAAAATATTTTTGAAAAAAACGACTTTTATTAGAAAACTGCGTATATTTAAGCGGTAATATTGTTTTATTTTGTTATTTGTATTATGAACATTTTCGTTTCCAATCTCTCTTTTAGAATGAGTGATACTGATTTGGAAGAAATCTTTGCTGAATACGGCGAAGTAGAGTCTGCCAAAATTATTAAAGACAAAATCACGAGTAAATCCCGTGGATTTGGCTTCGTAGAAATGCCCAATGATGACGAAGCTACACAAGCTATTGAGTCTCTTGATGAGCATGAAATTGAAGGGCGTATGTTAAAAGTAAAAAAAGCAAACCCGCGCACATAAGATTGAATTTTCTATCTTATTTTACTATCAAGGACAGTTTCTAGTATAGAAGTTGTCCTTTTTTTATTGCTCATTTTTTATTTAAAATCTAGTATTTTTTCTAATGGCTCTAACAGCTTGATTATTAGGAACAATAATTAGATAAAGTGACAAGTTAGTTTAGATAAAATACTCATTATCAGATAATTAAGAACTCATCATTCATAGCTTATATCTCATAACTCACTAAGATATAATTTCCTATTATAATTTGTATATACACCTATGTTTTCTTTCAAAAAATGATTAGAATTGCATATTATAAGTGAAAACAATAATTAAGAACAAGCTAATAGGATTTCTTAGCTCATCTCTACCATGAAAAAACAGCATATTATCGAATGGCAAGAAAAAGGACTCATCTCCGAAAAAGAGGTCATTTTTGATGTAAACACATTTAACCCTAATACTTTTCCCGAAAATCCATTTGATTACATCCCTCTTATTGCAAGTGATAAAGGGATAGAAGTACTTGATTCTATCAATCAAGGTAAAGAAGTAGCTATCATCGGTGCAGGTTGTGCTGGGCTTTGTGCTGCGTATGAGCTAATGAGAGTGGGGCTAAGACCTGTCATATATGAAGCCTCTGACCGAATCGGAGGACGGACATACACTTATCGCTTTGAAAAAGACCCCCAAGCTTATGCAGAGATAGGGGCAATGCGTGTGCCTACTTTTCATGATACTATTCAGTGGTATATGGATTATTTTGGCGTGAGAAGAAAACCTTTCCCTTCTCCTTTAAAGGTGCCAACAGTGATTTATTTTGATAGAAAACGCTATGATGTACCAGCAGGAGGAGAACTACCGCCCGAGATTCAGGCAGTTACTCAAAACTGGGATGACTTGGTGAATCCTATCATGCAGCATCTGGATGAAGTACAAAATCAACCAGAAGAATTTTCCCGTCGCTGGCAAGAGCTTGTCAAAAAATATGAGCATAAAAGTATATATCAAGTACTGTATGAAGCAGGCTGGTCTAAAAGTTTGATAGACAGCTTTGGTTCTATAGGAGCTGGTGGGGCAGGTTTTGGCCCATTTTATCATCAAGTGAGCTTTGTAGAGCCTTTGCGAATCATCGTAGCAAAGTGGTGGGGTGAAGTAGAAGAAGTGATAGGAGGGATTGAGCAAATTCCACTTCAATTTTGGGATACAGAAGTAGAAACTAGTTTTTGGGGAAAAACCTCTGTAAAAGCACTTAATTATGGCTCTCCTCGCAAAGGAGTGGTAGAGATTGAAACAACAGATGATGGAATATTCCTCACTGATGCAGAAGGTAAGCTTGATAAATATGAAGCTATCATTGTTACTTGTACTCCTCGCAACTTAGAGATGAGTATTAAGATAAACCGCCCTACCTTTTCAGAAGAAGTCTGGAATGCCATTCGTAATGCTTACCTCATCCCTGGAGGGCGTATTTGTATCCGAACCAAGACAGCCTTTTGGAAAGAACATCCTGAGTTACTCTCTTGCACAGTAACAGATGAGCCACTTACTCACTTATATTTATTTGATTTTGAAGATACCAAATCAGGAGTGATTTGTCTCAGTTATACCTTAGGAATCACTGCTATTAAATTTGATGCCTTTGATGACAATGGCAAAGTAGAAAATGTCTTGCGTGAATTAGAAAAAATATACAGCCTCGAAACGGTCAAAATGATTAGAGAACAAATGGTAGAAGCTCCTGTATGTTTTTCTTGGGAAGAAGCTTCAGGTTATAATGGCTCATTCAAAATGCCTGTGCCAGGCTTTAATATTGATGATATTATTCTTTTTTCACAAGGTAAGTTTAAGCCTGATGGCACAAAAGTTTCTGATTATGACACTCATCCAGATGTAGGCGTTTATCTTGCAGGTGACTGCGTGGGTTGGTCGAGTGGGTGGATAGAAACTGCTTTGCACACAGGCATAAATAGTGCTTTATCAGCTATAAATAAGCTTAATAGAGATAAAAAAGAAATCTAGCAAATTTGTTAATATTTAATGATTTAGTCATAAAATACTTTGATACCCTAATAATTTAATAAATTTGTGTGTTAAGCTTTCATTTGTTTTGATATAATACTATTTTAAACAGACCTAAGGTCTAACAAAGTAAACCTATCAAACCAAAAACATAGTTCAAAACCAATTTGTGAGCATGAATCAAATTATATATAAAGTATTGCTTGTTTTTTTTTGGATAGGATGTGCTGCTAATTTACTTTTAGCACAAGAAAACGAACGATTAGGAGTAAAAGACATGACTCCTATTTTGTCAGAAGACTTGATTAATCAAAATGTGAGCATCGCCTCTAAAAGCCTTGAAAGTATTTATGATGCACCAGGGGTGATTACAGTGATTACTTCTACTGAGATTGAGCGTTTTGGTGCTAATAATCTCTTAGAAATATTAGAAAGAGTAGCAAGCGTATATTCGGTGGGGTCTTATTTTGCACCTAATAATGTATTGAGTATTCGGGGTGATTTGGCTACTCCTTATAATAACCACGTATTGATTCTGCTCAATGGTCGTCCTACTCGTGAAAATCTCTTTGGTGGGATAGATTATCCTATTTATCTAGCACTCCCCTTGCAAGCTATAGAAAATATTGAAGTCATCAGAGGCCCAGGCTCAGTCTTATATGGTACGAATGCCTATTCGGGAGTGATTAATATTATTACCAAAGATGTAGTAGAAGAACAAACCCAAATTGGTTTTGATTATGGCTCATTTAATACCTATAGCTTTCAAGCACTCAATACCAAGATTAAAGACAAACTAAAAATCACCTCTACTATGCGTTACTTTGGTCAGGATGGCTGGAGACACGAAGCTACAGGAGAAGATGGAAATCCACTCAACTATGATGCCTTTCAAAATAACCTTGGAGGAATGGTCAATGTGAAATATAACCAGTTGAATATCAATTCATTCGTAAGCTATAGTTCTCAGGCAAGCACAGGCGTACTGCCTATAGATAACATATTAGGGGTTGGCATCAGAAATAGATCCATCAATACAGTAAGAGCTTTTTTTGATGTTGGATACAATTTTGACCTTTCTAAAAAACTAAATATCTCTACCAATGCTACTTACAACAGCATGCGTACACGTTTCTCTAATCCATCAGGTGATTTTGTAGGCAGTAGCCAAGATTTATTGCTAGAAGGTACGGCTTTTTATTCAGTACTTTCTAATCTGAATATTGTGATAGGTTCTTCGGGTTATATTCAATCAGGAGTCGCAGAGATAGGGGATGATGTAGGGAGAGGAGTAGCACCTTATAATAAATTTTGGTACAATGCCTATTCACAGCTAGATTACAGTCTGCCTTTTAAAAATAAATTTAAGATGAAACTCACTGCAGGTGCACAGTATAACAAACCTTCCAATGTTAATGGAAGTTTTGTGCCTCGCCTAGGTCTTATCACAGATTTCAATAAAAACTTAGGTTTAAAACTACTGTATGGGCAAGCATTTCGTGCGGCTTTCGAGGCTGAAAATAATCTCAGAGATGAGCCAGTGCTAGTCGGTAACCCAGTTTTATTACCCGAAAGAGTAACTACCTTTGATGTTCAAGCCTTTTATACCAAGGGTAAAATACAAATATTTGCTACTTATTTTAATAGTTTGCAAAGAGATTTGATTATTCAGACCACACAACAAACACCTACAACCTATGAAAACGCCAATACTCTTAAGCTAGAGGGAGTAGAGCTAGAGTTTAAGATTGCTCCTAAGCCAAATTTCTTTATTACTGGCTCAGTTACAAGGCAAAGCAATGAACTGACCAATACCAAGGATGATTCTAAGACACAAAACTATACACTGATGCCCCAACTGATGGCAAAACTAGGAGCATTTTATAATTGGAAAGAAGCAGGAGTTTCTATGGGTGTTTTTAATACTTATATGGGCAAAGCACAAGATTTAAACGTACCACAAAACCTGAGAAATCCTAGCCCAAATGCATATAATTTTTTGACTGCCAAGCTAGATATAAATCTAAATAAGGTCTTTAAAGTAAAAGTGCCAGAGGATATATCCATGACCAATGTAATGCTGAGCATCTATGCTACTAATCTACTAGATGCCAAGGTTTATTACCCAGAATTTGTAAGACGTAATATTAACACTTTGCCTGGAAGAGCTGGACGTGCTATCTATACTTCGCTTAAAGTGAGTTTTTAAAAAAATGATTTATAAAGCTTGAGTTAGTGTAAATATTGTTAAATAGAAATATAATCTTAAATTTGTCAGAATTATATCCTAAAAGAACTTAAATCAAAGCTATATTTGTAATGAGAATAGATTTAATCTTATCAAAATATGGTAAATATTGAATGAAAACCATACTTAAATATATCAGCATTTTTTTGTTTTGTTTGATGGGCTTATCTATATCTACCCAAGCACAAAGTGGAGATGAGTTACTACAAGAAGCACGTGAATATCGTGCTGGAAACAATATTAAAGAAGCCTTAAGAAGCTATGTGAAAGCAGAGAGAAGATTCGAAGCCTATGATGAAACCTCTAAAACTACGGAATTAGAAATGGAGGTGGGATTGTTTTTTGATAGCTTAGGAGTGCATGACAAAGCCAGAGAATACTTTTTTGATGCGTATAGTAAAACCACTATCCCCGAAATAAAATCAAAAATTCTAACCTATATAGCAGCATCTTTTTTTCAGAGTGGTGGGGAGTATATCAAAAAATCAATAGAATATTATCTGCAAGCACTTCCTATTATAAAGCAAGAAAATAATACAAATAAAGAAATCAAAACACTCAGTGAAATAGCAGCAGCCTACTCTCACCCCGAAATTTACCAACTAGATACAGCTTTTCAATATAGAAAAAATATCTTAGACTTAGAAACTCAGCGTAACTCACCCAAAGGAATCTCTATTGCATTCAATAACCTTGCCTATACCAATCGCCTGATTGCTACTCGTGAGATTAATAAAAAGAATAGAGGAGTAGCAGCAGATACGCTCAAGAGTGCTTTAAAATATATTGATAAAGCCATTCAAAAAAATAAAGACGATAAAGACATTCAAGAAAATAGACTTATTACACTTCTGAATTTAGGCATTATAGAGCAAAGTCTAGGCAATGATGCAGAGGCACTCAAGCACTTAGAGGAAGTCTTGAAAGAAAGAAAAAATCAAAAAAATCAATTAGAAGTAGCACGGACTCAGAATATTATCGCAAAATTACATTTCTACCAGCAACGTTATCCTGAAGCACGTATCATCGCCAACCAAGCACTCCAAAATGCAAAAGCCATTGGTGACCGTCCCGAACAACGAACTAGCTACGAAATATTAGCAGACATTCATGAGAAAATTGCAGACTTTAGAAGGCTTTCTAAATACAAAGACTCTATCTATCTAGTCAAAAATGATTTGATAATCAATAAAACAAAACAGCAACAAACTCAAAACGAATATAAGGAAATCACAAGCTCAGAAATAGAAAAAGAACTTACTAAAGAAAAAGAAAAAGAAAAGGACGCTAGATTAATCGCCGAAACTGAAAGACAAAAAGCAGAGATAGCAAGTCAAGCAGCTCAAATCTCCGCACAAAGAGCCAAACAAGCAGAAGCAGAAGCAAAAGCTTTAAATGCAGGCATACTACAGCAAAAAGCTGAAGCTGATAAACGAACTGCCGAAGCCGAAGCTGAAAAACAAAAAGCATTAGTAACTACACAAAAAGCTTTGCTAGCTACACAAGAAGCTGAAAAAGAGAAAGCCGAGGCAGATAAACTAAGAGCCGAAGCTGATAAACGAACTGCCGAGGCTGATAAAGAAAATGCAGAAGCAAAGGCTGATGCCATAAAGAAAGATGCAGATGGTGCCAAAAAGACATTTTTACTTTTAAGTGTGATAGGTTTTTTTGGATTAGTAATTATCTTTATTCTCATCTTTTATTACAAAAACAGACAAAAAAATAGACTTCTTGCTGCCCAAAATGATAAAATACAACAGCAAAACCAAAACTTAGAAGTTCAGAAAAATGAAATAGAAAAGCAACGTGATAACCTTCTGGAAATGAATGAGGAAATCAAACAGCAAAATGAAGAAATAGAAACTCAAAGAGATACCATAGAGCTAGAAAAAGAGGAGTCAGAGAAATTATTACTCAATATCCTTCCTCAAGAAGTAGCTTATGAACTCAAAGAAAAAGGACAGGCAACTCCCAAATCTTATGAAATGGTCTCTGTGCTTTTTACTGATTTTAAAGGCTTTACAATCGCTACTGAGCATATGAATCCTACTGAGGTCATAAGAGAGTTAGATAAATGCTTTGGAGTTTTTGACCAAATCTGTGAAAAATATGGATTGGAAAAAATAAAAACTATTGGTGATGCCTATATGTGTGCAGGGGGAATACCCATAGAAAACACGACCAACTATATAGATGCAGTAAGAGCAGGTCTGGAGATTCAGGCTTTTATGAAAGAGCTTCGCAGCGAGCGAGAATCAAGAGGAGAACCTTATTGGGAACTTCGTCTTGGTATCAACACTGGACCACTAGTAGCTGGGGTAGTAGGCACTAAGAAATTTGCGTATGACATCTGGGGAGATACCGTTAATACCGCTTCACGCATGGAAAGCTCAGGTGTGCCTAATAAGGTCAATATCTCTGGGGCTACTTATGAGCTAGTCAAAGACCATTTTGTGTGTGAATATAGAGGGAAATTACCAGCTAAAAGTAAAGGAGAGATAGATATGTATTTCGTTCTGAGCGAAAAATAATATATGGAAGATAGTAGAAATAAAGCTTATAAGGTATTTAGAAAATAAATAAAGAATCAAAATTAGTTTGCACTTTAATCTTGTTATAAAAAACTGATTATCAAAATCTTACTAAGACAAATTATAACTCATTATTCACCTTACTATCAAAGCTTTTCGGGGTCAAGATATGCCCCAATCACCAGAATATCATCCACTTGTTTGTAACCTTGCATCCAATCTATTAGGGCTTCCTTTAGTAAGAGAGATTGCTCTTCCATTGGTTTTTGATGATTATCAAGCAGTAATTCTTTAAGATTTCTAATCATAAATTTCTTGCCTTTTTTACCTCCAAATTGATCTTGGTATCCATCAGAAAATATATAAAACCAAGTAGGCTTATCAATAGAAATCACATGGCGTGTAAATTCCTTAGGACTTTCATCAAAGATAAAACCTCCGATGCCAAGTTTATCACCCCTGATTTGATGTAGATTACCATCTTGGATATATATTAAAGGATTTTTTGCACCTGCAAACGAAAGCGTTTTTAAGTTAGGATCTATCACACAGATAGTCATATCCATGCCATCTAAATTAGAAGTTTCTTTTTGTTTTAGACCATTCCTCACATAATTATCTAGTTCTTTTAAAATAAGCTGTGGTTGTGTGATTACTTCGGAGTTAATAATTTGATTGAGATAAGCATCTCCTACCATAGACATAAATGCTCCAGGAACTCCATGCCCAGTACAATCTACAGCTGCAATAATCTTTTTACCTTCTGCAAAACCCCTAAAAATAGAAGGAGTATTTTTAAGAGTAGGTTCTTTGGTATAGCGAGGCTCTAGATTAGTTTCTGTAAACCAATAAAAATCACCACTCACTATATCACGAGGCTCATATAAAATAAAAGACTCAGGAAAAGATTTTTTGATAGCTGATAGGTGAGGAAGCATTGCTTCTTGGATTCTTCGGGCGTAGTTGATACTAGAAGTAATTTCTTGATTTTTCTCAGCCAATGATTCACTCTGCTCTATTATTTCTGCCTGTTGGTTAGAAAGTACTTCATTTTTTTGGCTAATCTCTAAGGTGCGTGCTTGAATCACTTGTTCTAGATGTTTCTTTTGCTGGCGAAGTCGTATTGTATAAAGGCGAATACTCACTCCTACAATCAAAATACTTAGAATAAAGTACATAAAATAAGCCCAAATACTACGGTACCAAGGAGGCAAGATTTCAAAACTAAATGTAACCACCTCACTCGTAGTACCATAGACATTGCGTGCTTGGACATAAAACAAGTAAGTTCCCTCACTTAAATTAGTATATGGTCGTTTGGATTCTTTGGTCCAGCCACTCCATTGAGGGGTTTTCATACCTACAAGAAATTGCTCTATCCAATTAGATGGACTTTCTTGGATGCGATAGCGATACTCTATTGCTTCATTTCGGATATAAAAAGGAGCAGCTACATAAAACTCAATAGAGTTATTATCAGAATATTGAAACACATTATGAATGCCAGAAGTCTGTTCTGAATGTGCTACGGGTTGTCGGTCAGAGTCATCATAAAAACTTCCCCCAAAGATGAGAGAATCCTCTTTTAAAGTAATCTTACGGATAAGCACATTTACTTTTGCATTGATATTGAATTTTTCTTTTGGGTTATATCTAAACAAGCCTTCTGAGCCTCCTAGCCATATTTGATAGCTGGTATCTGCATGCAATACAATTTCATTAAACTCAGGTAAGCTTCTCAAAACTCTATCTTCCCATACATAACCTTTCTTAGTAAGCTTACGAGCTACTCCAATAGCTTGAAACTGATTATTGTTATTAGCAACCCATATATTTTGAACAGGGTCAATGGTAAGGCTGTGTACGCCGTATTTACGAGAGCCAAGAGCTTTGCCAAAATCTTGCGAAATTTGTAATTTTTTACTAGCAGTGCTGTAAGTATAAAGCCCTGCCGAAGTGCCTATATATACTTTATCTCTGACACGATAGACTTGATTTCCTCTCAATGAAGGCAAACCCTCTTTTTCGCCAAAGGTCTGAACTTTAGCAAGTGCATAGTTAGGGTTTAGCTCTGCACGGACAACCCCTTCTATAAATGTACCTAGCCACAATACATTAGGCTTTTCTTCTGCTATAGTATAAATCTCAGATTTGATAGGTGAAATCTCTTGAATATTTACCCAACTCCCTTTTTGATAATTCATTCTGAGTAATCCACCTTTTAGACCTACATAAAGTATGCTTGGATTGCTAGGAGACGCATACAGTTTCAGTGCAGCAGTTCTTTGCGTGAGATATACGGGAAAAGCAACATCTCCTTCTATCTGAAAAATACCTTGATTACTACTCACTAAGAGAAGCTCATTTTTAGCATCAGGGCGAAATGCCAATAGACTCCACGTCTGGGTGTTGAGACTTTTTACAGGATAAAACTGGTTTCCTTTTTGGTAAAATACACCCAAAGAAGACGCTATATATAATTGATTCTTAAAAACATAAATATCTTTGATAGTCCCTTCTAAGCCTTTTTTATTATTCCAGAATCTGATAGGTAGAAAATAGTCTATTTGACTGATACCATTGTCTAGGGCAAGCCATAAAGCTCCTTCTCTACTAAGAAAAGCATAATGCACATTATTATCAGCAATCCCCCCAGATTGGTCTATGATTTCTCTTAGTTTTCCTTGTTGCGAAATGATGGCAATCCCACCAGAACGTGTGCAGAGTGCTATCTCATCATTGGTTAATACTGTGGCACTATAGAGTTGTTTTTTTGCTAAATAATTATCTACTTCTGTCTTAAATGAAGTAAAAATACTGTCTTTAGTGGCTTCTGGACGATACCTTAATAATCCAGATTGATAAGTGCCTACTAATAACTCACCTTTAAGATGTGGCAAAAGAGCATAGATTCGTTTGTTGATAAGTTGTTCACCTCCTTGAGCAAGGCTAAGCTTACCGTTCTCAAGCTGATGTAAGCCATATTCTTGGTCAAATACATATAATTTTTGATTTACCCAAAAAGCCAAAAAGAAATAAGAATCTACAAAAGCAGGTAAGATACTAAAATCATTTCGCACAGGGTGATACAAAAATAAAAACTGGTCTGTCTGAAAACAGACCCCTTGAGAAGTAACATGGGTACTCCAGACATCTCCAAAGTTTTTTTTATCTTTTGGTAGAGATTTACTAAGTGAGACATACTTAGTTCTGCCTAATTTGTCGGGGGCTAAAAAACCAAATTCATCAGAGCCTCCCACATATACTCTTCCTTCTTTATCTAGTGAAAGTGAGCGCACTGCCGATTGATTGGTAGTCTTTATCAAAATCCAATTTTGCCCATCATATTCTAATACTCCTTGGTCATTGGCAGTGTATAAAATACCTCTATGATCTTGGACTATTGCCCAATTTTGGATAGCAGCTCGGTATTGTTGTGGGCTATAATTCTTGATAAATAGATTTCCATCATTCTGAGCAAATACAGAATGAGAAATAAAAAGACAAAATATAAAAATAAGATATTTACTAAACAAGTCTTTAAAAAAGAAGTAAATGCCTATCTTAAGCAAGAGGCTTTTATCCAATAAACATTGATTTTTTGTCAAATATCGCATGCTAATTTTTCCTTTACGAACTTAATTTTTTTATAGCCAGACTATTACTTATCTATCTGCCCAAGCAGGGTTTAATTCACAAATTAATTTCCAGAGAGGTTTATCTATTTTTGCCAAATGCAAATTTTGTGCTTCAGTAAGCTGCTGAGGAGTCAGACCTGTAGCACCACTAAAATTTGCTTTCAATAGATTGGCATTTTTAAAATTAGCCTCACTTAGTTCACAATTACTAAAATCTGCTTCCATTAAAGCCGCTTCCTCAAAATTACTTTTAATTAAGAAGCTTTTACTAAAATCTGCCCCAATTAAAAAACTTTTGCTAAAATCTGCCCCACTTGCATAGCATTCGCTCATAGAAGCTCTGTTGAGATGAGCTTGATGAAAGATGCTTTGATTCATCCTGCATTGGGCTAAGTCAGCACCTATGAGATGTGCATAACTAAAATTAGCTAGATTAAGGTTTGAATGTGAGAGTATTACATCATTCAGATTAGTACGAACTAGGTGAGATTCTGCTAGATTGAGTTCAGAAATATTATGTCTATTTAATCTTTTGATATTGCCAGCCGTCCTAAATGCAGCTTCTTCGGAAACCCAGCGTCTAAAATCGTCTATTTCATCTAAATAAGTACGTATCTGATGTCGGGTTTCTCCTCTTTTATTGAGCCAAAAAATCAGAATACCAATGATGGCTATATCAAATAACATCCCGTGTGCTTCAGCAAGTACTTGTGGATAAAAGCCATCAAAATCATATAAATAATAAGGCAGACTCAGACCCAATACTATTATGGATAGAAAACCTAATACACTTAAAGAGGTAGAAAGAGAGTTTTCTAATATTTTATAAATACCAAGTTTATGAAGTAATCTGCGTCTTAATTTTATCCAATCCATTTGGTTTTTTATTTATCATATTTAGCCTTTAATTTAGGATATATTTAGCAATTAACTGTTTTAAAGCGAGTTAAATTTTATGGTTTCTTAAAACTACTCTCATTTAATAAAAAAATAGCCACTTGCTTTGGCAAGTGGCTATTTTGGGTTTGTCTTCAAACCCTTGGTTTGTATCTTCACTGACTACTATTTTTTTCGTTTCGTGAAGATATGAACCGAGAGTAATCAAATAATAACTAATCTCTTACTTCGCTTTTTGCTTAGAGATAGGTTTGGATGTTTTGGGTATAGAAGGCTTTTGAACTTTTTCTTTTACTGCTGTAGGCTTTTTGGAAGTAGTAGTTTTGGCTGCTTTTTTTGGTTTTGCTGCCTTTTTTTCTTCTTTGGCTTCTACTTCTTCTTCTTCTGTCGTTTCTTCTTTCACTTCTTCCTCTTTGTTTTCTTCTTCCTCATCTTCTTTAAGAAGCGTCTCAAAAGTTTCAGGTGAGAACTGATAAACAACAGCATACCAAGAAACTAGCTTTTTCATATCAGAGATGAAAACTCTCTCACGATCATAATCAGAGATGATTTCGGCTAGAAACTCTCTTAATTCTTTTTCTTCTGATTTTTTGTGAACAGGTAGTTCTCCTGCATACTTTTGGTGTATGTCATGGAGGGCTTGCTCAAGAGTTACGATTCCTTCTTCACTTGTAGTGTAGATGGAAATTTCTTTAAGAATAGAAACACGGTGTGAAATACCGATGGAACTTCTTTTCTTTTGTTCGTCCAATGTTTCTACAATCACTCCTTTGGGAGTAGATTTCAAAATTTTGTAAAGACCGGGCTTACCCGAAATGGCGGCGATTTCTTTTAATTTCATAGAGTATCTAATACTTTTTGGGTTTAATCTCAGGATTGTCTGCAAATCTAAAAAAATCTCTGAGAAGCTTTTTACTTTTTAAATAAAATAGAGTGGCTATTAATCTGATTAATATAACGTGAAATATCATCACAACCGTCACCTGTGGTGGCAGATGTAACAAAAATCTCTGGAAGTTCTTCCCATTCTCTTGACATAATCTCTTGATATTCAGCTACAAAAGTGGTCTTTTGTGCATTTTTGAGTTTATCTACTTTCGTAAATACCATCACAAAGGGAATCCCTTGCTCTCCCAAAAACTGCATAAAATCTAAGTCAATGGCTTGGGGAGTATGCCTAGAGTCAATCAAAACGAAGAGTGCATGGAGATTTTCTCGCTTTGTGATATAATCTTGAATCATATCTCCAAAAACAGTTCTTTGAATCTTGCTTACCTTGGCATAGCCATAGCCTGGCAAATCTACCAGATTCCAATTTTCATTGATTAGATAATGATTAATGAGTTGGGTTTTGCCTGGAGTCTGTGATGTCAGTGCTAGGTTCTTACGGTTTACAACCTGGTTAATCAATGAAGACTTACCCACATTGGAGCGACCAATAAAGGCATATTCAGGTCTATCAGCAGGAGGGCATTGCTCCGTTTTAGTGCTACTTTTTACAAATTCTGCTGAGGTGATTTTCATACAATTTTTTTTCTATTCTTAATCGAGGTGCAATTTAGGCATTTTTGAAAAAAAAATACCTTTTTACCTAAAATCAGGAAGCTGTCGGCGTAGATTATCACAGATAATCGCTGTCGCCACGGCTACATTGAGCGATTCGGCTTCCCCAAAACGAGGAATCTGAATTTGTGCATCACATAGTTTTTCTATTTCTAACGAAAGCCCCTGCGACTCATTGCCCATTAAAAGGATA